>NZ_JAYWYX010000019.1:0-74958 GCF_048147925.1 Acinetobacter sp. 226
ACCTCTTAGCGCTGATGGTAGTGTGGGATTACCCATGTGAGAGTAAGTCATCGCCAGCTCATTATTCAAAACACCCCCGGTCTAAAGGCCGGGGGTGTTTTTTTATGGGGGGAATTTAGTCGAAAGCTTAGACACTTTTTAGATGTATAAAAGGTACTGGAGCGGCTAGAGCTTCCTGAAAGGAATAATCTAAGGGAGAGAGCGTGTTTCAAAACCCGATAACATGGCTTTGGGCACATGATTACGGGGCTGGTCCTAAGTTGAAATGATCTGGCTTATAAGAGCCTACCAAGCCTGCAAAGTATAGATGCCGCTGTTGAAATGCAGGAAATAAAAAAACCAGCGATTCGCTGGTTTTTTACTGCTGGCTATTTTAGCCAAATACACGCATAACGGCTGCAATCAACACCCAGAGAATTGCAATGGCTACGATTGGTTCAACAATCTTTGCCCATGTTGGGGTTTCTACAAGAATAACATCTTCGACATCTTGATGCTGCTGATTCTGGCTTACCATTTGATTAAACTCCTTCATTGATGCTTCCAATGATAGCTCTTCTTGTACAATTGGTTTAGAGCCTTTTAGTTCTATTAGCTTATTTGTTGTCCAAATCCAGTCATCTGCTTGACCGGATAAATGTTCAATTTGTCCTTTAAGAAGTTCTTGAATACTATTCAGATTATGATTGCCGGTATCATTTAACTGTTTCAGCTCATTGAGCTGGAAATGAAAGATTTCTGAGGTGACCTGCTCAAGTTGCGGTCGTGGCAAGGCTGACTTGTTTTCAACTTGGGTCGTCAGGTGGCGGGCAATTTCCAGTATATATAATTCATCTGGATGCTTGATTTCATTATAAATTTTTTGCGGATTGTGACGCCACTCAGTAATAAGTTTACCTAAAGTTAAAGCATTGATTTCGCAGATATATTTTCGCCTTTCTTCTTTTGTATACTCTTTTAGAAGCTCAGGCTTTTGAGTTTCTATCTGTTCAACAAAATATTGTACTAAATCAAAAGCCATTCACTTACTCCATTATTTTTAATCTAATAGTCTTAAAGTTGTTTTTTTCTTTGGTGGTTCAGCTGGTTCTTCAGTGCTTGATTTTAAAGCATCTTCATCATTTTGTGTATGCTCATATTCACTTGGATCAAAGAATAAACCTTGTCCATTTTCACGTGCATAAATACCCAGTACTGCTTCTATAGGTACATAGATATCCCGAGATACACCGCCAAATCGGGCCGAGAAGCTAATCGCATCATTGCTTATATGCAGCGCATAGACGGCATGGGGTACGATATTCAGAACAATTTGTCCATCTTTAACAAACTGCTCCGGAACCATTGTATTTGGACGTGTAGCATCCACCAATAGATAAGGCGTCATATTGTTGTCGCAAACCCACTCATAGATTGCACGTGCCATATAGGGACGGGTAGGGCTAAGGTTGAATTCTTGTTCGGACATGAGGTTTCTCTACAGATGCTTGAGTTGCGCTGAATAACGGTTCTTTTCCTGCAATGTCATGGATTTTACAAAAGCAGGACGACTGAATATTCGCTGGCAATACAGATGAAATGGACGGCATTGCTGCTGTGGTAATTCGATACCCATGTGTTTCAGACGGATAAAAATTGGTGCCAGCATGCAATCTAGGATACTAAATTGTTCAGACATAAAATAGGGAAAATGCTGGAATAAGGGCATTAGTGAAATCAGAATGTCCTGTAACTGTTTCTGTGCCTTAACTTTGGCTTTCTTATCCAGGGTATCAGGATGACATAGCATGATATCAGCCAGTTTCAACCAGTCATTTTCAAAGCGCCAGATATATTGTCGTTGCTCTGCCCGGGGCATCGGAGCATCGGCATACAGTTTATTCTGACGATAACGATCATCTACATATTCTGAGATAATCGAAGTATTAAATAATTTAAGTTCATTTTCGATCAGCATCGGCAATTGATTATAAGGATTGAGACTGGCCAGATCCTCATCATCGACATCCACCAAAATCAGGTTATATTTAATCTGTTTTTCGGTAAGCACATAGCGAATCCAATGGGAACGAAAGTCATCGGCATGACTATAGAGAGTGATTCCTTGAAGAGGCGCGCTTTCGATTGACATAAATCCTGATGAGCTTCTAATGAATAGACTAGGATACTAAAATTCAACCTAAAAAGCACCAAGCATCAAAGATCAATCGGCTTGAGCCGAGGTAGATTATAAGAAAAACAACTGGAGGAAAATAAGATGCTGATCAAGCTTCCTGTCATTTTGCTGTTTATCTGTATTGGGATCGCAAATTATTATTTAATGAAGTCATTCTGGTGTCATGAAGGGGTATGGGGTAAGGATGTACATGAACAATAACGAGAAAATAGCTCTAAGTGACCAACTAACCGCCATAAAAAACCCTGGAAAATCCAGGGTTTTTTGTCCGATTCGGTAAACGAATTAACGTTTAGAGAACTGAGGACGTTTACGAGCTTTACGTAAACCAAGTTTCTTACGTTCAACTTCACGAGCATCACGAGTAACGAAACCAGCTTGACGAAGAGCAGGTTTTAAAGTTTCGTCAGAAGCGATCAATGCACGAGTAATACCGTGACGGATAGCGCCTGCTTGACCACCAATACCACCACCAGCAACAGTGATGTAAAGGTCATATTTGTTAGTCGCTTCAAGAAGCTCAAGTGGTTGGTTAACAACCATACGAGCAGTTTCACGACCGAAATACTGTTCAAGAGTGCGGTTGTTAATTACGAGTTTACCAGTACCAGCTGATAGGAAAACACGTGCAGTTGCGGTCTTACGGCGACCTGTACCATAATTAGTAGCCATGTGCTGTTATCCCTTAGATGTCCAAAACTTGTGGCTGTTGAGCAGCGTGTGGATGCTCAGTACCTGCATACACTTTCATTTTCTTGATCATTGCATAACCAAGAGGACCTTTAGGTAACATACCTTTAACAGCTTTTTCTAGAACTGCTTCTGGTTTGTGAGCGATTAACTTTTCAAAGTTAGTCTCACGGATACCACCAGGGAAACCAGTGTGGCGATAGTATTTCTTATCTTGTGACTTTTTACCAGTCACAGTGATTTCTTCAGCATTGATAACTACGATGTAGTCGCCAGTGTCAACGTGAGGAGTATAAGAAGTTTTATGCTTACCGCGTAAACGACGAGCGATTTCAGTCGCAAGGCGACCTAAAGTTTTGCCAGAAGCATCAACAACGTACCAGTCGTGTTGAACTTCAGCTGGCTTAGCGCTGAGAGTTTTCATTAAACCACTACCTATTATAGTTGGTTTGGACTATGGAATCTGTCCAAACTAAAGGAGACGCGATTCTAAACGAATACGTGAAGAATCACAAATGAAAATTAAAATTTCAAGCGCTGTATTTTATCTAATCTCCTTGGTGAAAGAAAGACCTAAGCCCTTATATGCTGCAAAAACTGCAACTATATTTGTAACCACAGTTTCAATCGTATCAAAATATTGATTTATAAGTACTCTTTGCAATGATCACTACAGCGTAGTCGTGATCGGGTTATAATATTTCTCAGCTTTGCCAAATTGAGAAGATGATGCTGCCTTTATATGTCACCAGTGGAGAACCTGCCGGAATTGGTCCTGATATTTGCCTGAGTCTTGCAGAGCGTGTTGATGAGCGCCCAATTGTGGTATTAGCAGATATGGATATGCTCAAGCAACGTGCTCAGACACTTAAATTGCCGGTTGAGCTGATTCCGTATCACGAGCAGGATGCATCTTCAGGTATCGGTGAGCTTTTTGTAGAGCATGTACCTTTGCAGCAAGAGGTGGTATTGGGTGAATTGAATCCGAACAATGCTGCTTATGTACTGGAGCAACTGCGTCGATCCGCAGACTACGCCATGTCAGGAAAAAGTGTCGGCGTTGCGACTGCGCCTGTACAAAAATCTGTAATTAATGAAGCAGGTATTTCTTTTAGTGGCCATACCGAGTATTACCAGGAATTTGCTGGTGTTCCACGTGTGGTCATGATGCTGGCCACCAAAACCTTACGTGTGGCTTTGGCTACCACACATCTTCCTTTACGTGCCGTGGCAGATGCAATTACCCCTGAACGCTTGCATCAGGTAATTGATATTCTGATTCACGATCTGAAATCCAAATTCAAGATTGAACAGCCGAAGATACTGGTTTGCGGTTTAAATCCGCATGCGGGTGAGGGTGGTTACTTGGGGATGGAAGAAATTGAAGTGATCAATCCGGTACTCGAAAGCTATCGTGCGCAGGGTATCAACATGAGTTTAAGCCTACCTGCTGATACTTTGTTTACCCCGGAAAACCTAAAAGATGCTGATGCTGTTCTGGCGATGTATCACGATCAGGGTTTACCTGTGTTAAAATCACAGGGCTTTGGTGAAGCCATTAATATTACCCTCGGCTTACCGTTTATTCGAACTTCTGTTGATCATGGCACAGCACTCTCCCTTGCGGGGACGGGACTTGCGAAAAGTTCCAGCCTGCACGTTGCTGTCGATTTAGCCCTCGATCTGGCGCGCCACTGATTATTGTTCATCACTCACGTTGGAAATGTTTTTATGTATCAAATTAATGCCTTAAACCCAAAAGATGAAGGGCATCAGGCTCGAAAAAGATTTGGTCAAAACTTTTTACATGACCAGCGTGTCATTGCCAAAATTGTACGCTCAGTCAATCCGCGTCCAGGTCAGAACATTCTGGAAATTGGCCCGGGTCTGGCCGCTTTGACTTCACCTTTAATTGGTGAATGTGATGCCTTAACTGTACTTGAGCTGGATCGTGATCTGGCTGCTGGTCTGCCGGGCCGTGTACCGCATCCCGAACGTTTAACCATTATTGAAGCCGATGCCTTGAGATATGATTATTCTCAATTGTTTCAGGAAGGTCGTCCATTACGTGTCGTTGGTAACTTGCCCTATAATATTTCAACGCCACTGTTATTCCATCTCCTGGAATTTGGTGACAAAGTGCAAGACATGCATTTCATGCTGCAAAAAGAAGTCGTGGATCGCATTACCGCATCACCGAATACCAAAGAATATGGCCGTCTGTCGGTGATGATTCAATATTTCTGTAAACCGACTTTCCTGTTCGAAGTACCACCAGGCTCTTTTAATCCGCCTCCAAAAGTAACTTCAGCGGTATTCCGTTTAGAGCCTTATAAAGTTAAACCGATTGTGGCGAAGAATGAAAAAGCGCTGGCACGTCTGGTATCTCATGTCTTTACCCAGCGTCGTAAAACCTTGCGTAACAGCTTGAAGGGTATGCTGGTAGAAGATGGTTTTGAAAAAGCGGGTGTTGACCCGATGGCGCGTCCAGAAACCCTGACCCTTGAACAGTTTGTTGCACTTTCAGATCAAATGGTGGCTTAAATTACGATGAACCGTACTGCTCGATATAATTATGTGATTGGTGATGTTCAAGGCTGTTTTGAGGCTTTGAAAGCTTTACTTAAAGAAATCAAGTTTGATGCAGATCAGGATTTTATCTGGTTTGCCGGAGATTTGGTGGCACGGGGTGAAAACTCAATTGGCGCACTGCGGTTTATCAAGAAACTGGCTGAGCAGGGTGCGGCTGCAACTGTCTTGGGAAATCATGATTTAACGTTGCTGGCCTATGCCCGCGGCATCAAGCCAGTAAAAGCAAAAGACAATGTTCAGGATGTCATTGATGCGATCGACAGCGATGAACTGATTGACTGGTTACGTAAACAGCCACTTTGTTTATTTCCCAATGAGCAGACTATTCTGACCCATGCCGGGATTCCGAGTCTCTGGAGTGCAGAAAAAACTGCACAGCTGGCACAGGAAGTAGAAGCAATTATTGCTCATGATGACTTTGATGTGCTGGATAATTTTCTAAAAGAGATGTTTGGGAAAGAGCCGGCACTTTGGTCAGATCAACTGCAAGGTCAAGAACGTATCCGCTGTATCGTAAACTATCTCACCCGAATGCGTTTAACCGATGTAGAAGGACGTCTGGAATACAGTTTTAAAGATGGGCTGGATGATCCGATGCCGGAAGGCTTTAAACCCTGGTTTGATTTTGAGTCCCAGGCTGCGAAAAGTCATCAGATCCTGTTTGGTCACTGGGCAGCTTTAAATGGTAAAACCATTTCAGACAGGATTCAGAATGTCGATGGTGGCTGTGTTTGGGGCAATCAGCTGATGGCATTTCGTCTGGAAGACCAGCAGATGTTTGCAGTTAACAATCCGGTGATGTAAGTAAAGCTATTAAAAAAGCCACGTGATTACACGTGGCTTTTTTAATTTTAAATTTAGTCTGCCCGAATCCAGGTCTGGTTTCGGCCCAATACAGAAACACCAATACTGGCACGTAAAGTTAAGCGTTTCCCCGTGTTGTTCAGACGCATTTTTGCATCATAAATTTTACCTACCAAGGGATCAATAACTTTACCTTTTTCATAGTTATTGGTGCCTTCTACATGTTTTAGGCCCCTGATAATGGTCATTCCCAGAATAGGCTGATTGGTATAGGGCGCGGGGCAATTATTGCATTTTTCACGTGGCGTATAACCCGGGCGAGGAGTGATCTTTACAATTTTGCCTGAATAGGTGTTGTTGTCCTCTTTGAAAATGACAATGATGGCTTTTGCTGCACCACTTTTATCATCAATCTGTTGCCAGATCCCGGTAATATCTTTTGCCCAAAGGTTGGTCATGCATGCTGCTAGCAGTATGACAAGCAATATTTTTCTAAACATAGAGGCTTATTCCACAGAATTTTTATCAGCGCCGCTCATGTTAGAAATCTTACTAAAATAGTCAATAATTATTTGAAAAAATCTAGAATGAATGCACTAAAAAGCTGCCAATTCGGCAGCTTTTGTATACTCAGAATTTATTAGTCCTGACGGATCCAGGTCTGGCTACGGCCTAAAGCGGAAACCCCAACATAACCACGCAAGGTTAAACGTTTGCCATTCGCACTCAAGCGTACCTTGGCATCATAAATTTTACCTGATAGTGGATCAATCACTCTACCTTTCTCGTAGTTATTGGTGCCTTCCACATTTTTTAAACCAGTCAAAACGTCCATGCCTAAAATAGGTTGATTGGTATAAGGGGCCGGACATTTATTGCAGGTTTTCTGAGGCGTATAGCCTGGACGTGGAGTCACTTTGACAATTTTTCCAGCAAAAGTTCCATTGTCATTTTGACGAATTTCAATAATCGCTTTTGGTGAGCCGGTTTTGTCATCAATTTGCTGCCAGGTGCCAGTTAAATCCTGTGCATAAATCATCCCGCTCATCATTGTCACGAAGAACATTAATACTAATTTAAATTGTTTCATTATATTTATCTCTTTTTTTATGGATGAAATAAAAGATCCCCAACACCGAAGTGCTATTTTATTAATCCTGACGGATCCAAGTTTGTGTACGCCCGATAGCAGATATCCCAATATATCCACGTAAGGTCAGTCGTTTCCCATTGGCGGAAATCCGCCCCTTTAAATCATAAATTTTGCCGGTGAGTGGATCGAGTACCTGGCCATGTGCAAAGTTATTTTTGGTGGTGGGCTTCAATCCTTTAATGACATCTAAACCCAAAATCGGTTTATCTGTATAAGGTGCCGGACATTTGATGCATTTTTCCCGTGGTGTATAACCCTGGCGGGGTGTGACTTTAGTAATCGTTCCTGTATAGGAACCATCTGCTTCAGTTTTCATTTCAATCAATGCTTTAGGTGAGCCAGTTTTATCATCAATCTGTTGCCATAGGCCAGACAGTTCCTGAGCAAATGCCATAGAGCCAGTAAATAAAGAAGCTGAAATAATAGTTAAAGCTGCAATTTTATGCATGTTATATCCTTATTTTTTTAATTAACGTTCACCCAATTCCATGTGGTGAACGTTGCTGCACATTACCCTAATACATTTTCATAATCTTTATTGCATGAAAAAGCATGTGTCTAATATTCATACAACTTAATGTATAAAAATGCAAGCTTCTATCTACTAAAGCATAAATTAATCACATTTTATGTGATTAAACCTGACTTATTCATATTTGATCCAGGTCTGACTACGGCCCAGTGCTGAAACCCCTACATAGCCACGCAATGTCAGACGTTTACCATTGGCACTCAATTTCGCTTTGGTATTGTAAATGTTGCCTGATAATGGATCGAGAAGTTTGCCCTGACTGAAACTGTTATTGCCTGTGTATTTCAGGCCTGTCAGTACATCCAGTCCTAGAATTGGCTTATTGGTATATGGAGCGGGACAGGATACACAGATTTCTTTTGCTGTATAACCAGGGCGCGGAGTGATTTTCGTAATTTTAGCTGTATAGACGCCTTCTGATGTCTCACGAATCTCCAGGAATGCTTTAGACGAGCCGGTCTTGTCATCAATGCTTCGCCATGTCCCTGAAAGGTCAGAGGCCAAAGCCAGATGGCTGAAAGAGGCTAAAAGTAAAGTTGAAAAAAATTGAACCTTTTTCATATATCTGTTCCTAGGTGAGATTAGTGTTCTTACTCTATAGTAAGAACGGTTACCACATAAAACAAACAATTAATTTGATTCACTAGTCACATTTTTTGCAGATACAGTATAAAAGTTGGCAACCAGATTGCAGTAAAGACTGCATTTACCGCCATGCCAAAAGCAGCATAACGTCCCGCAACACTGCCACGCTGCCAGGCCTGTGCTGTGCCGATGGCATGTGCTGCCAGTCCCAAGGCGAGTCCGGATGCACGTTCATCATTAATATGTCTCAGAATAAACGGAGAAAAAGCCGCACCAATCACACCAGAGAGAATCACAATCAGAATAACCATACTGATAGGTGCATCCAGCAGGGTGGCAATATTAATTGCAATTGGCGTAGTGACGGCACGAGTAGCAAAAGCCAAAATGTCGGCAGAAGCCATATGTAGCAGATAAGCCAGACCCATCGGTAAGGCAACCGCACTGATACTGGCAAAGACCAAAATGCCGATAATGGCTTTGAGCGGCAAATCATCATAGCGCATGGCAGCCAGAGGAATAGCCAATGCGACTGTCACATAGCCGAGTAAATGGTTGAAAAGTGGATTTACTTCATCCATGTAATTTTCATAGGGAATTCCGAGTGCAAATAAAAGTGCCAGCACAAAAAACATGCTAAACACGATGACGGGAATTTGCGGAATGATCCGGTTACAGGGTTTGGCAATCAGATAGGCGATGAGTGTGACCGCGAAGCCATACAAAATAGATAACATGCGGAACTCCTATAACCAGCGCTTGGCCATTTTGGCATACACCCATAAAGGAATTAGGGTGCTAAAAAACATGATGAACAGAAAAGCCGGAATTTTCTGGCCCATATGTACCAGCATCATTAGGGCACCTGCACTGACGGGAAGGAAAGCAAAGGCACTTTCCTTCATCAGTTTGTTATTGGTATCCACCAGGCGAGCGGGGAGTTTGCCGAAATAGCGCCAAGTAAAAAGTGCAATTAATAGGCTTAATAACCCGACCAGATTACCCAGTTCAGGATGATTCAGCTGGGTCATTAACCAGACCGAAGCTTCCCGAAAGATAACAATAAGTAACAGGGTGCCGATCCATGCTGGCCAGTCAATTTGTTTTATCCAGTTCATTACTCTGATCATTAATAAGTTTACTTATCAAGTTTTACTCGATCTTTGACTGGATTTCAAACGCTTCCAGTGGACGTTGAAACTGCTGCGCCTGTTTTCCCAAAATTTCGTCTAAAGGTAAATGCGCCTGTTTAATCAATTGTTCCAGTTTTTGTGGCGCAATTCGAATATGCAGATGCAGTTGGCCTTCATCATCATAATGTTCAGACTGAATCACATTCAAGCTATACAGCTGGTTGCGCAGCTTGCCGTAGGCAGGTTTGAGAATTAAATCGAAGGACTGCAGTTGCCCCATCAAGGATTCATGTACCGCTTTACGCAGCAGGTCGATACCTTCGCCAGTATGTGCCGAGACATAGACCCGTTCCGGTTCACCCGGACGTCGATAAATAATTTTGGCTTCTTCACCGCTACAGTCAATTTTATTGTAAACCTGAAGGATGGGAACATCGGCCCCAATTTCTTTCAGCACTTTTTCAACGGCTTCAATCTGTTCCAGCATCTCTGGACTACTTGAATCAATCACATGCAGTAACAGTGTGGCTTCAACGGTTTCTTCCAGCGTTGCCTTAAAGGATTCCACCAGTGAATGGGAAAGATTACGGACAAAACCGACCGTATCGGCCAATACCAGATTGCCGATACCATCCCATTCCAGACGCCGTAAGGTAGGGTCCAAAGTGGCAAACAGCTGATCGGCTGCATAAACATCGCTGTTGGCGAGTAAGTTAAACAGGGTCGACTTGCCGGCATTGGTATAACCGACTAAAGATACTGTTGGAACAGCCGCTTTTTGACGGGCTACACGACCTTGCATCCGGGTCTGGCGGACTTTATCAATACGTGCCTTGAGTTGCCCCATACGGATACGTAGCAAGCGCCGATCTGTTTCCAGCAGGGTTTCACCCGGACCACGCAAACCGATCCCGCCTTTCTGGCTGTCAAGATTGCCACGACTACGAATCAAGCGCGAAGATAAATGCTGTAATTGTGCCAGTTCAACTTGCAGCTTGCCTTCGTAGGTACGTGCACGCTGGGCAAAAATATCCAGAATCAGTTCGGTACGATCTACCACGCGGCATTTGATTACCTGTTCCAGGTTCCGGGCTTGAGCAGGGGTTAAGGCATGATCAAAAATGACCAGATTGGCATCTAGTTCTTTTACACGTTCGGCAATTTCTTCTGCCTTGCCGGAGCCGATAAAAAATTTGGCATCAGGTTTAACCCGCTGAGCATGAATATGTTCCAGAATTTCGGCATCTGCAGACTGTGCCAGCAAACGAAACTCTTCAGCATCAAGGTCATCCAGCATTTGTACGCTGACACTCACCAGAATGACGCGCTCTTTCCCTCGATGTTGTTGTAAATACTCCACTCAGGCCGATCTCCACTTAAAAACTTAAGTGTAGTAGAAAACGGACTATACAGATACTGAATTAGTGCGGCTTAGGTTTAAAGTGCGCTAATAAATAGTTGTGCAAGTGTTACCAGTACTACGGCATAGATAAGGGTACCACCCAAAATATATTTGAGCACTTGTAGAGGCTGAAGTGTTTCTTTCGCGGGCTGTATTTGATCTGGCATGGCTGCGATCCTTTTCAATCTAATATTTCGATAGTTTTATTTTGAATGATTTTTTAATCCAATTAAAATTGTAGATATAGATGTTATTGGCCGATTTTTATTATCAATGCAAGTTGCGAATGAACAGTATAGAATGAGTTTAATTCGTGGATATTCCCTGTATCTAGCTTAGGATTTTAGTGACGTTTTTATGAACCCGACTGTACAAGATCAAACATCCGACATACGTGGCTTGACAAAATTCTTCCTCTACACAAGAAAAATTGGTGCCTTGCTGGCAGCCATTAGTAACGGATTTTATCTGGTTTTTCGTCATGGCTTATATAAAAATCCGAATAATCCCTCCAATACCCGTTATGTGCAATATTTTTGCCGCCAATTGTGTCAGGTTTTTAATATTAAAGTGCAGGTGCATGGGGAGATTCCACGGGAACCCGCTTTATGGGTAAGCAATCATATCTCTTGGCTAGACATTGCAGTGCTGGGATCAGGGGCACGCGTATTTTTCCTGGCCAAGGCCGAGATTGAAAACTGGCCCGTTTTTGGAAAATTGGCCAAAGGCGGCGGCACCTTATTTATTAAACGTGGTTCTGGAGATTCTGTCAGAATTCGTGAACAAATTACTGATTTTCTCAAGCAGGATATTCCGGTGCTGTTTTTTCCTGAAGCCACGACTTCAGATGGCCGTTTTATTAAAAAGGTTCATGGCCGGATTCTAGGGGCTGCGATTGAAGCTAACCGTCCAGTGCAAATCTGTTTGATCTGTTATGTGAATCAGCAGGGTGAGCTGGATCTGGTCGCGCCGTATGTCAATGATCTCAGTTTTGCTGCCCATGTCAAAAAAGTACTGGAAATGCCACAAGTTACTGCACATTTAATGGCTTTGCCTGCAATTTCTTCCGAGGGGCATACGGTAGACAGTCTGACTCGTGAGGTACAGGAAAAAATGCAGGAAGGCTTACATGAGTTGCAATCCCGAGTATTAAAAAAGCCTCGGTAAACGTAGTTTTTTAGAAATAAAATTTATGCGTCGGCCTTACATAAAGCCTTCAATTGGCAACCACGACAACAGTTTTAATCCGGTTTTCTGATACCATTTTATTCCTGGCTCTTTGCTAAAGGTTTTTATTTCGCCATTGGCTTTCCTGATTTTCCAGTTAATGTTCTGGTTCGCATCCAAGACCAGTTTATAGGCATATTTACTCAAATTCTGATCCATGGTTTCGTGTACGGCTTTTGCCAGAGCAGGGCTGTTTAGCAACACACCAATTTCAGTATTCAGATAAGCTGAACGCGGATCAAAGTTAAATGAACCGATGAAAACCTGTTTCTGGTCCAGTGCCATCAGTTTGGCATGCAGACTGGAGCGACTCAGGCCTTTCAGGCTAACTTTCGCTTTTTTGGCAATCTCTTCTGTATTGACGTTTAAGTTGTGTGAATCCGGGGCAGCCAGAAATTCATATAGCTGTACATCATTTTCCAGCAAGTCCTTTCGATATTTGGCATAAAAGGCATGTACTACAGAAACGTCATTGGCTTTAAATGAGTTGGTTAATACCCGAACCTTGATATTCTCATTCACCAGTTTTTTCAGACGGTCTGCACCGGTTTTTTCCGGCACGAAATAGGCAGAGACAATGTCTACACTCTGTTCAGGCTTTTCCAGATGCTGTAATAACTGGAAATTGAGATGTTCTTCAGTTTTGGCTTTGGCCTTGATTTTACTGGGTGGATCTTTGACGACTTCTGCTTCAACCCAGTCTAGCTGAATCTTCTGTTCTAACCATTGATCAAAGGCCAGAGAACGATTCGCCAGATCCAGATAATTCTTTGTGGCTGGATCCTGACTATGGGCTTCAAGCTGTTGCCTCAGGCTCGGGAAACGTAACCCGTGATGGTGCGGATTGACAATTTTTTGTACCGGATAAGCATAATCATCATTCCAGTACTCATCGAAGGAATGGATGATTTCATCCGAAGCCGCACCGACCAGCATGACATCGACATCCGAGAACTGATAGTTTTCACTGACATTATAATACTGGTTGCTCATATTGCGCCCGCCAATCAGTGCAATCTGGTTGTCAGCAATAAAGCTTTTATTGTGCATGCGGCGATTGATTCGCTTTAAATCCAGCACCATGTCCATGGCGCGATATTTACGAAAGCGATAAGGGTTGTACAGTTTCACATCGATATTCTGATGCTGGTTCAAGGCCAGATAAATCCCTTCCATTTTCTTGGCATTGTTATCATCCATCAACAGGCGTACTTTTACACCACGGTCCGCTGCCTGAATAATGGCATGCAGGGCGAGGGCGCCAATGCGGTCGTTATCCCAGATGTAATATTGCAGATCCAGACTGCGTTCTGCTTTATGGATCAGCTGCATACGTGCAGCCAGTGCTTCCAGTGGATCATAAAGCACGCGATAACCGGTCAGACCGATATTCTGTTCACGTAAAGGTTCAATAATTTGAGCCAGACTGGTTTGCGAGGTATCAGTTTCAAATGCCATCTGGCTTGGCTGTTCAGTTTGCTTGGGTAAGGTGCTACATGCAGGAAGTCCCAGTACCAGACTACAGCTTAGTAAAATGCCGGCTTTATAACGATGGGTGCGGATAAAACCTGAGGATTGAAGATAGATTTGATCGCTGGAAGCATTGGCCATATAAGTCGCAGAATGAAAAATTAGAATTGAGTATAATTGCCAGCTATGAAAAGATAAATATAAAGCCAGTGATATACTGCTTGACTGAAACAAGGCGAATATATGTGGGATTCAAATTCCGTACTTTTTTATTGTTATCTCGGCATGGCCATTCTCGCCATCTGGGCTGTGTATCAGGCCTGGTCGAGTCAAACCCGCACCGAGACCATTCACCCATTTAAAGCATTCTGTCATTTACTGGCTTTTTATCTTTCCTATTTATTAATCCCATTGGTGTTCTTCAGTATTTTTGCTGGATGGACGGGTCATTATTCGCTACATGAAGCTGTTTTTGTATTTCTACTCAGTGCGGTTTTAAGTTATGCACGCTTTATTGAGCCGCATCTAATTCAAGTGAAAACGACACAGTATCAGATCAATGCGGATAAACGTTTACAGAAACCGGTCAAAATCGCCCTGATTGCAGACTTGCATATCGGTCTGTTTTCAGGACATGAGCGGCAGTTACGACAAATTGTACATAAATTAAATCATATTCAGCCTGATTTGGTGGTGGTCGCCGGCGACTGGACCTATGAGCCAGAAAATAAACTGGCTCAAGAGCTGGCAGTTTTAAAAGAGATTCACGCTCCGGTCTATTCAGTCAATGGTAACCATGACGAGCAATATCCTGGCCCCCCGATTCAGGAATTGTTGCATTATGCACTGCAAGTCAATCAGGTCATGGATATTGAAGGTCAAATTGTCGAATTTGATGAGTTCCGTCTCTTGGGCGTAGGCGACCTCTGGGCTGGAAAAGCTGATATGCGCAGTTTGCCTGATCTCCCTCAGGACAAGCCCTGGATCATTCTTTCACATAACCCGGATACGGTCGATATGGTTCCAAAACTGCCGACGCGTCCTTTAATGCTGTCCGGGCATACCCATGGCGGGCAAGTGGAGCTGCCTTGGCTGACCGATTATGTGATGAAAAGAGTGTCCATTTTGGGACATAAGAAAGGCATGTACCGTCATGAACATGCAGATGTGTTCGTGACAGTTGGAACGGGGCTGGTTGGTGTACCTTTTCGCTTCCGGGTCCCCCCTACCATTGATATTATCGAACTGATTTAAAGTCAGTTCGCCTTCTGTGCAGGATTAACTGATCAGCCAGATCAGAATCAGCAAGATGACAGCGACTGTTGCTATTATCCAGATTTTCTTTTCGATTTTTCGGGGCGGTACATTTTCACGTAATTGTTGTGCAGTGATTTCAGCTTCTGTAGGTGCACTCAAACTAGGATGGTTGGGAATTTCCAGGGGAGGCGTGACCAGGTCAATATCATCAGCATCATCACTAAAACGTGGGCCGGTACTTTCATGTTTCATGACGATGTCGTGTTCACGCACAATCTCTTCAATTACTTGCAGCGCCTGAACTTCATCTAAAGGGGTATTCCCGGTGATATAGCCAACAGCTTCTTTTTTCTTATCATCTTCCAGTAAAATAATGATATTGACCAGCTGTTCCTGTGATAAGGATTCGATGAAATCTTGCATACCCGTGCCTCATTTTTTGAATTGAGTCCATTTGATTGTTGAACAAATTTAACGAGATAAGTAGCAGAGTTTTGTTGTGAAATCATAAAAAAGCCAGCATCGAATGCTGGCTTTTCATCCATCTAAAATCTTAGATCTGGTTATTTACATCATCATTCTTGGTTTCACGAATCATCAGAAACGCGACTAGGGACAGGATCGATGCTGCGGTCAGGTAGTAACCGACTGCAGACAAACCATAAGTAGTCGCCAGTTTGGTGGCGATTAACGGAGCAAATGATGCACCGAAGATACCTGCCAGGTTAAAAGTCAATGCAGAACCGGTATAGCGGACTGAAGTCGGGAAGATTTCAGATAATACGGTACCGATAGGCCCATAGGTTAAGCCCATGATTGACAGACCAATACACAAAAACAGGAACACCACCAGGGTACTGCCAGATTCAAGCATATCTGCAAAGAAAATACCGAAGATCGCAGAAACGACACATACCGCAATCGAAGTAGTCTTACGGCCAAATTTCTCTGCCAATACTGCTGAAAGCGGGATGAATGCAGCAAAACACAGGGTTGCAACTAACTGCAATTGCAGGAATGCTTCACGAGAATAACCAAGTTGTTTGGTTCCCCATTGCAGCGCAAATACCGTAGTCAGGTAGAACACGACAAAGGTGCAGATTGCAGCAATCGTACCCAGAACCAGCATGCGGGAATGCTTTTTGAATACCTGAACAAAAGGAACATTCACTTCTTGTTGTTTATCCAGCACTTTCTGGAAAGCAGGCGTTTCATGCAGTTTTAAACGGATCCATAAACCCATAATTACCAACAAGGCACTTGAGATAAACGGAATACGCCAGCCCCACGCCATAAAGTCAGCTTCAGACATGAAAGCGCCAAGCGTCAGGAAGGAACCTGTCGCCAGAATAAAGCCGATTGGGGCACCCAGTTGCGGGAACATGCCATACCAGGCACGCTTACCTTCAGGTGCATTTTCGGTGGCAAGCAGTACTGCACCTGACCATTCACCACCCAGACCCAAGCCCTGACCTAAACGGCACAGTGCCAGCAGCAGTGGCGCAGCAATCCCGATTTGTGCATAAGTTGGCAGCAAGCCAATCGCAACGGTTGAAATCCCCATGGTCAGCAAAGCCGCGACCAATGTCGCTTTTCGTCCGATCCGGTCACCTAAATGACCAAATAATGCAGCACCAATAGGGCGGGCAATAAAGGCAATGGCAAAAGTCGCAAGAGACTGAATGGTTGCGGTCATCGGATCTGTACTTGCAGGGAAGAACAGATACGGGAAAATAATAACAGCAGCGGTGGCATAAATATAAAAATCGAAGAACTCGATTGTGGTACCTACCAAGCTCGCTGTTAAAACGCGAAATTTTGAATTTTGTGCTGGCTGAGCAGCAGAATTAGACGACGCCATGGAAAACCTTACACTTACTAAAAATAAAAAAACTTAGTTTTAAAAGCGTAATCTTTTTAAAAAAGGCGTAATTTTTTAAAAAAACAACTGCAATCTTCTCGCTTAAACTCGCTCAGGGTCACTGAAATGAAAAAGGAGATGATTAAATCACGTAAAGATAGATAGCCAGAAAATGTGATCCTGCGCCTATCAATACAAATATGTGCCAGATAGCGTGGGTATATCTTACTCTTTTTAAAGCGTAAAACAATGCACCCACGGTATAAGCCAATCCACCAATGATGAGAAAGGTTAAAGATTGCGCACTTAGATATTGCTGCATATCATCCATGACCAGCAGTGCCAGCCAGCCCATGGCCAGATAAGCAGCCAAAGAAAGTTTCTGGAAACGATGAATGAAAACGAACTTGAAAAGTGTACCAAGGATGGCAATCACCCACAGCGCAATCAATAAATAATGGGCTTTAGGGGTGGGAATGGCGATTGACAGAAACGGGGTATAGGTTCCGGCAATCAAATAATAAATCGCGGTATGATCGACTTTTTTGTAAAAATAACGACGGTCTGCTGTGGTGGCCATATGGTAAAGCATGGAAGCAGAAAACAGCAAAATCATGCTGAGCGCATAGACCCAAAGCCCAATCCATTGTCCGGTACTTAGATAAGAACCTTTAATAATTAAAAGAATACCGGCAACAACGGAGAGTCCGGCACCTATACCATGACTGACATAGTTAATCCGTTCCTCATTCTGATCATAATCTGGAACCAGTGGAGCATTCTGCATCATTGTCATTCTTTCTTCAAATATACACTTGTATAGTAATTCAATTTTGCTTTTAGGTTAAGAAGATTTAAACTTGATACGCAATTCATTTCAGGTTTTATCTATGTCAACATTGGCAACTCTCTCGGACCAGGAACAGCAATTCCTGGATACATTTCAGCAAACTGTTGAAAGGAATCAGTTTGATCGTCTGATCTTAAGCCAGTATAAGGGTGAGCTGCAGGATTTAGAGAAAATGACCTGGCGAGTCATTACATTAAATAAACAACGGGTATTGAGCTGCCTGTATCGCTACAAGACGCAGGATGTCACTAAAAACTATCCTTTAGAAGAGGCGCTATCGCAGGTGACTACATTGCTAGCATGTTGCAAGCAGGCCAATCTGATGACAGTAGATGAAGAATTACAGCTGAAAAAAAACAAGAAAAA
This sequence comes from Acinetobacter sp. 226, assembly GCF_048147925.1. Taxonomy (NCBI): domain Bacteria; kingdom Pseudomonadati; phylum Pseudomonadota; class Gammaproteobacteria; order Moraxellales; family Moraxellaceae; genus Acinetobacter; species Acinetobacter sp. 226. The sequence continues at coordinate 18,099 of NZ_JAYWYX010000019.1, forward strand.
AGCCATGTTGACACGCAGCAAACATAAAGGATCTGGTACTCAGGCGAAGCCTGCTGAACAAAGTCATGACCGGATGAAACAGCGTTTTGTGGATCAGGACAGCATTTTTCTCCAGCATCTTGGCATTACCGATCAAAAAGGGCAAATCATTCCCAGCATGGCGCGCAAATGGAAACAGATTAACAAGTTTGTGGAAATTTTCTCAGGCGCGCTGACGCAGATCAAGCCACAGGCTGAAGGCCTGCGCGTGGTAGATTTTGGTTCGGGCAAAGGCTATCTGACCTGTGCTTTATATGACTATATGCAAAAACATGGTCAAACGCCGTATGTCACGGGGGTAGAGCTTAATCCAAAAATGGTCGAGTTCTGCCAGAATGTCGCGCAGCAATCTGGTTTTGATCAACTGGACTTTTTCCAGGGGGATGTACGTACTTATGCGCCAGAAAGTCTGGATGTTATGATTGCCTTGCATGCCTGTGATGTAGCAACAGATTTCGCGATTCATAGCGGGATTCGCCTGAATGCACAGATGATCATGTGTGCGCCATGTTGTCATAAGGAATTACGTCCACAGTTACAAGCACCGAAAGTCCTGAGTCCGATGTTGCAGTTTGGCATTCATGCGGGACAGCAGGCTGAAATGCTGACTGATACCATACGTGCTTTACTGCTCAAAGCTTATGGCTATGAAACCAAAGTTTTTGAATTTGTGGCGCTGGAACATACCAGTAAAAATAAAATGATTCTGGCAACAAAACGCAAAGACTATCAACAACCTGATCAGGCGGTTCTGGCAGAAATTCAGGCCTTAAAAGAGATGTATGGAATCCAGAAACATTCACTGGAATTGTTGCTCAATGATCAGTGGGATCAGCAGGGAATTGGCTCTAAATGCTAAGTAGCCCAGAACTTAAAATAATTTCCGGGAGCTGGAAGGATTTGGCAGTGTATGCCAAAGTGATTCGTGAAGCTGTGTTTATTCAAGAACAGCATATTGCAGCTGAAGATGAGTGGGATGCTGAAGATGCGGTTGCTGTACATTTCATTGTTTTTCAGCAGGATCAGGCGATTGCTACAGCACGCTTATTGTCAAATAACAGTATCGGTCGGGTTGCAGTCCTAGCAACAACACGCGGTTTAGGTGTTGGTCAGCGCTTGATGCAGGCCGTGATTGACTATGCGCGTGCCGAGCAGCGCGAGTTGGTCAAGCTGTCTTCGCAAGTGCATGCCATTGGCTTCTATCAAGCGCTCGGGTTCGAAGCTCAGGGCGAGGAATATCTGGATTGTGGCATTCCACATATTGATATGTATTTAAAGCTTTAATTTTCAGCCATTCAAATATAAAAAAGCGAGGCATTGACCTCGCTTTTTTATGCATAGACTGAATCTGGATCAGTGGCCATGTGCTGGATTTGAGCTGTGCTCGGCATTATCCATGTGGGCATGTTCTTCAGCTGACATATGATGCTCAGTGGCTGTCGTATCTGTAGGAGCCACATTGGCAGCTTCACGTGCTTCACGATCTGCCTGAGCTTTGGCAAGCGCTTCTGGAGACATCGTTGGTGCATTTTTAAAAGCGTGTTGCTGGGTGTTCTGTTTATTTTGCTGGCTTGGCATGTAATCTGGTTCATTACTTACTGCAAGCCAAAAAATAAGCATGAATAATCCACCTAAAATACAGAAGATAATAAGTGCTTTCCAACCCCAAGGAGATTTTTCAGGTGAACTGTGATCAGTCATAGGTCTTACCCACGTGGATACCAAACTTATGTAACTTTATAACATAAATTGATCAAAAAGCAGATCAAAATCTGTCATCACATAACTCTGTCCGTGCTTGAAGCAAATCTGAAAGATAAAAAAGAGGAAACACGTTCCTCTTTTTTATTTAAGTGGCAACACTATTGAATCGGCTGGGCATGTGCTGCGCGATCTTTGAGGAGCTGTGGAGCTTTGAAGCGTTCGCCATATTTATTTTCAAGTACTTTGGCACGGGTCACAGCTTTGGCCAGTCCATACTGATTCAAGAATTGTACAGCACCGCCCGTCCAAGCAGTAAAGCCAATACCAAAAATAGAACCCACATTGGCATCGACTACAGATTCAAGGACACCTTCTTCCAGACAGCGTACGGTATCCAGTGCCTGTACAAACAGGAAGCGGTCAATCATTTCCTGTTCAGAAATATCGTTGTCTTTTTTCCAGTGGCTGAGACCAGACCAGAGCTGCTTTTTGGCATCGGCCGGATAATCATAAAAACCTGCGCCTGCAGCCTTACCTTTACGGTTAAATTCATGAATCATGCTGTGAATCACGTCATCCGCAGGTGATTTAGTGATGGTCTGACCTTGTGCTTCTAAAGCTTTGTATCTTTCATTGGCTACATGTTCAGACAGGGTCAAGGACACTTCATCCTGAATCGCCAACGGACCTACCGGCATACCGGCTTTGAGTGCAGCCATTTCAATTCGCGCCGGATGTACGCCTTCTGCCAGCAGGCGTAAACCTTCCTGCACAAAGGTACCAAACACGCGGCTGGTAAAGAAGCCACGGCTGTCATTTACCACAACCGGTAATTTGCCAATCTGCTGCACGAAATCGAAAGCTTTGGCCAGCGTTTCTGCCGAGGTATTTTTACCTTTGATAATTTCCACCAGCTGCATTTTATCGACCGGACTGAAGAAATGCAGGCCGATAAAGTTCTGATCATTTTTTGAAGCCTGGGCTAATTCTGTGATCGGCAGGGTCGAGGTATTCGAAGCCATTACGCCGTTGCTGGCAAGATATTGCTCTGCCTCTTGCGTGACTTGAGCCTTGAGCGCGGGATTTTCAAAAACTGCTTCAATGATCAGGTCGCAACCGGCTAGATCTGCATTAGATGCAGTTGTTTGAATCAGGCTTAAAACCTGATCTCGTTTCTCGGCTGATAAACGCCCTTGAGCGACTTTTTTATCCAGCAGTTTCTGGCTATAGGCTTTGCCTTTTTCAGCCGCTTTGATTGAAATATCTTTTAATACCACAGGAATGCCTGTGCTGGCAGTCGCGTAGGCGATCCCAGCCCCCATCATGCCCGCACCTAGAATACCGACTTTCGTGGCTTTCCATCTTTCAATACCTTGAGGGCGACTGGCACCGGACTTGATCGTATTCAGGCCATGCCAGAAGGTGCTAATCATATTTTTAGAAATTTGACCGATGGCAAGATAAGTAAAGTAACGTGATTCAATGGTCAGGGCTGTATCGACATCGACCTGTGCACCTTCTACCGCAGCCGACATGATCGCTTCAGGTGCAGGGTAGCAGCCTTTGGTTTTATCGCGCAGCATCGCCGGAGCAATTGCCAGCAACTGGGCAACTGCTGGTGTCGAAGGGCTACCACCCGGAATTTTATAGCCTTTTACATCGAATGGCTGCTGAGATTTTGGATTGGCTTTGATCCAGGCAATGGCCTTTTCCAGCAATTCATCGGTACTGTCTGCGACCTCATGAATCAACCCTAAAGATCTGGCTTTATCCACACCAAACTGTTTGCCTTCCATCAATAAAGGAAGGGAATTTTGCAGACCGAGCAGGCGGACGCTGCGGACGATACCACCGCCACCTGGTAATAAACCCAGTGTGACTTCAGGCAGGCCAAATTTGCTTTTAGGGTCATTCAGGGCAATACGATGATGGGCACACAGGGCAATTTCCCAGCCACCGCCAAGCGCCGTACCATTCAGAGCAGCAACCACAGGAATACCGCGAGTTTCGATATAGCGTAGTTTGGCTTTCATCTCTTCAATCATATTGAAGAATTCAGTTGCATGTTCCGGAGTGGCTTGAATCAGTTCGTCCAGATCACCACCAGCAAAGAAAGTTTTTTTCGCTGAACGGAAAATAATCCCAGCAATATCTTCATCTGTTTGTAACTGGGCAACGACTTCATCCAGTGCCGTGCGAAAGTCGGCATTCATGGTATTGGCAGACTGGTTAGGAGAATCAAACGTTAAAAAAACAATATTATCTTCATTTTTTTGATATTGAATTGCGCTCATTATTTTTCTCCTTATACCAGTTCAATAATGGTTGCGATGCCCATACCGCCACCCACACAAAGTGTAGCCAGACCCCGCTTTTTGCCCTGGCGTTCTAGCTCGTCCAGTAATGTCCCTAAAATCATCGCACCAGTCGCACCGAGTGGATGTCCCATGGCAATTGCACCGCCGTTAACATTCACCTTGGCAGGATCAACCTTCATCTCATTGATAAAGCGCATCACCACGGCAGCAAAAGCTTCATTGACTTCAAACAGGTCAATATCATCAATTGTTAAACCGGCTTTCGCCAAGGCCTTACGAGCAGCCGGGGCAGGGCCGGTCAGCATAATGGTTGGATCTGCACCGACCAGTGCCGTCGCCAGTACTTTGGCACGTGGCTTCAGACCTTGTTCTTTTACTGCTTGTTTCGATGCGATCAAAACCACAGCCGCACCATCGACAATGCCTGAAGAATTCCCGGCATGATGCACATGATTTATAGCGCCCACTTCAGGATATTTTTGCAGGGCAATCGCATCAAAGCCCATTTGCCCCATAGTGGCGAAACTTGGATTGAGTTTGCCCAGGCCTTCTGCAGTCGTTGTCGGTTTGATAAATTCGTCTTTGTCCAGAATTACTACACCAGCTTTGTCTTTTACCGGGATAACAGAGGCGTTGAAATAACCATTGGCTTGAGCGGCAGCTGCTTTCTTTTGTGATTGTTCGGCAAACTGATCTACATCTGCACGGCTATAACCGTCAATGGTAGCAATCAAATCTGCACCAATACCTTGTGGAATAAAGTCACAGGCCATATTGGTTTCAGGGTCCAGTGCCCAAGGACCGCCGTCTGAACCCATCGGCACGCGAGACATGGATTCGACTCCACCTGCAACAACCAGATCTTCCCAGCCAGAACGGACTTTTTGTGCGGCCAGATTGACAGCTTCCAGACCGGACGCACAAAAACGGTTAATTTGCACACCCGCTACATCATTGTCCCAGCCGGCAGCGATGGCAGCCGTTTTGGCAATATCGGCACCCTGATCACCAATCGGGGTGACACAACCGAGCACGATATCATCCACTTTTGCGGTATCAAACTGATGACGCGCCTGAAGTTCGTTGAGTAAGCCAGTCAGTAAGGAAATGGGTTTTACCTGATATAAAGATCCATCTTTTTTGCCTTTTCCGCGTGGGGTACGAATGGCGTCAATAATATATGCCTCGCTCATAGCTTGTCCCTTTTATTGATTTGATGAAATTTATTCTAATGACTCGAGTGTAATACTTAATTTTTGAAGTGCAATGACGAGAACGGGCCAGATCATTTGAGCGATTTAGCCAATTTTAACCATAAAAAAAGCCTAAGCTAGGGAGCTTAGGCGGAGAGAAACGATTTTAATTTTTATCGGTTCGGGAGTATTAGCTTAATGATAACCGTGTAATTGACGATACAGACCCGGAGTCACACCTGTCCATTTTTTGAAAGCACGGTGGAAGGTACTGGTTTCACTGAAACCGACCTGTTGCGCGACATCTTCAAGGGTAAGATCAGGGTTAAGTAACAGGTGAATTGCGGCATCACGGCGCAAGGCATCTTTCACACCTTGATAGCTTTTACCTTCGGCTGCCAGACGGCGACGCAAGGTTTGCGGTGATAGATATAACATCGATGCCACATCATTCAAGGTTGGCATTTCTTCACCAATCTGGCTCTTCAGCACATCACGGATTCTGGAGGTCAGTGAATTGGTATTTTTGAATTTCACCAGCAGTTGGGCCGGTGCTGCTTTCAAAAACTCTTCCAGAGTTTCTTCATTCTGGCGAACGGGCAGGTCCAGATAGTCTGCAGCAAAGGTAATTTCAGTGCGTGGCATGTCAAACTGCATCACTGGTGCAAAGAATAAAGCATCATATTCATCGGCATGGGCTGGACGCGGATAGCTAAAGTGTACGCGTTCCAGCGGTACACGACGCTCAATAAGCCAGGAAGCCAGACCGTGCCAGATCATTAGCATACTTTCGGTAATAAAATGATCCGGATCCATTGCATTTGGAATCAATGGCACCAGACGTGCTTCATGCTTGTCACGTTCCAGGGTCACCGACCAGTCATCACCGAAGAGTTTGTAGAACTGGGAAGAAAGTTCCAGTGCATCACCGAGGGTTTTGGCATGAATAATCAGCTGGCACATGATCGCAAACGTACCCAGACGGCGTTGCTGTTTGTCAAAACCGACATGCTCGTCCTGAGTCACCATCCACAACATTTTTATAAAGCGGGTATATTGTTCAGGTGAAATACGCGCTTTGGGCTGATGCAGCAGTTCTGCTTCAATCCCGACGTGAGACAATAAAGTATCGACATCCATGCCCAGACGTTTAACGCCAGATAGAGCTGCGTTGACGAAATGGATACTGATCGTATCACGACTCATGTTTAATCCTTCAGTCTCTTTAATGTTCACTAATAATTGACCTAAATGACGAAAAATAATAAAGCAATGGCAATTTACAAGAATACCTTTGCCATTTTCTTACATATTAGATTGCCGAAACTATCAAGGTAAATGGCTGAACATGACATTGTTTTTGTGCATTTATATTCTTATGATGCTAAAAAAAGCAATAGAAGTAGAGTAAATACTCCAATGTCATATGCATTAAAAGGATTGAAAATCCTAGACTTTTCTACACTTTTACCCGGCCCGTTTGCCACTCTATATCTTGCTGATTTAGGTGCAGAAGTTGTGCATATTGAATCACCAACCCGACCGGACCTGCTACGGTTAATGCCACCTTTTGCCAATGGGCAGGCCACCTCACAGAGTTATCTGAACCGTAACAAGCAATCGGTTGCTCTGGATCTGAAAGATCCTGCAAATATCGAACTGGTCAAAGCCAGGATTGCAGATTATGACATTGTGATTGAGCAATTTCGTCCCGGTGTGATGCAACGTCTAGGGCTAGACTATCAAACCTTAAGCGAAATTAATCCGAAACTGATTTACTGTTCCATTACCGGTTATGGCCAAACTGGCACATATAAAGATAAGGCAGGCCACGACATTAACTATCTGGCTTTGTCCGGAATTGCCGGACACAGTGGCCGGATTGAAAATGGTCCACCAGCTTTGGGAATTCAGGTTGCCGATGTTGCAGGTGGTTCCCTGCATGCCGTAATTGCAATTTTGGCTGCCGTAATTGAACGTCAGCAAAGTGGCAAAGGGCAATATATTGATATATCCATGACCGATTGCGTGGTGACGATGAATAATCTGGCCGCATCTGCCAGTCTGGCTGGCAATCAGCATCAACGACCGGAATCGGGCTATCTGAATGGCGGAACTTTTTACGACTATTATGAAACTCAGGATGGACGTTATCTGTCAATTGGCAGTCTGGAACCACAATTTATGCAGGGGCTGGCACAGGCCTTAGAGCTGCCAATTATTCTGGAAAAGGGCAATTCTTTTGCTGAAGAAGATCGTACTGAGGTGAAGCAGGCGATCCAAAATAAAATCAAGACCAAGCCTTTATCTGAATGGCAAACACAGTTTGCCGCGCTGGATGTCTGCGTCGAACCGGTACTCAAACTTGAAGAAGCCTTGCATTCTGATCTGGCCCAGCAGCGAGGCTGGATGGTACAGGTGCCACTTAAAGCCCGCAGTCAGCAAACTGAAGCACAACTGGCTTGTCCGATTAAATTTTCACGTTCCACGATACGTTATGAATTTGTAGGGCAGCAATTGGGAGAGAGCCAAAATTGGTAGCATTTTTCAAGTGTTAATAGATTAGATAACGAAAGTAGAGATAAATCTTTCTATATGAAAATAAGTAATAATGATTGAAGATTTTCATCATTATTACTTTAAATTTAATCCAATGCTGTAAATACAGAGATCCGTGAAATTTTGTCAGGCTTATCAATAAAACCGCTATGAAATATGTATAAAAAGCATTTTATTGATAGGTTCAATCTCGCTATCCTTGCCGGCGATATAATAGAAACTACTAGCTGTACGCCATGTATTTATATACTGATTTTGATCAGCAACTGATTAATGAACGTGTTGCACAGTTCCGAGACCAGACGGAACGTTATTTAGCCGGTAAACTCACTGAAGATGAGTATCGTCCGCTTCGTCTGCAAAATGGTTTGTACGTACAGCGTTATGCGCCAATGTTACGTATTGCCGTGCCATATGGTTTGATGAATTCAAAACAACTTCGTAAAGTGGCTGATTTGGCAAAAGAATATGACCGTGGCTACGCGCATATTTCGACTCGCCAAAATATCCAGTTTAACTGGCCTGCACTGGAAAATGTGCCGGATATGCTGGCTGAACTGGCGACGGTGCAAATGCATGCGATCCAGACCTCAGGGAACTGTATCCGTAATACCACGACGGACCAGTATGCAGGTGTGGTTGCCGGTGAAGTTGCCGATCCGCGTCCGACCTGTGAATTGATCCGTCAATGGTCTACCTTTCATCCGGAATTTGCTTTCTTGCCACGTAAATTTAAGATCGCAGTTTCTGCGCTGGAAGAGATTGACCGTGCAGCCACTGCATTCCACGATATTGGTGTATATATCGTGCGTAATGAAGCAGGCGAAATGGGCTATAAAATCAAAGTGGGTGGTGGTCTCGGCCGTACGCCAGTGATTGGTAGCTTTATCCGTGAGTTCTTGCCACGAGAAGACCTGATTGCTTATCTGGAAGCAGTACTTCGTGTATATAACCTGCACGGCCGTCGCGACAACAAATATAAAGCGCGGATCAAGATTCTGGTAAAAGCCTTAACACCAGCTGTATTTGCCGAGAAAGTTGAAGCTGAATTTGAGCATACGATTAAAACACTGAAAATCGATGCAGACACCTTGGCAAAAATGGATGAGAACTTTACGCCATTCGATTACCAAGATTATGCAGATGAAGATTTCACTGAATTGTTCGCGCAATATCCAAAATTCAAACAGTGGTTCAACATCAATACCAATGCACATAAAGTGAAAGGTTATCGCATCGTGACGATTTCACTGAAACGTGCCGGAATTGCACCGGGTGATGTCAGCACTGAAGAAATGAACCTGATTGCAGAGCTTGCAGACAAGTATACTTTTGGTGAGCTGCGTACTACACATGAGCAAAATATTGCGCTTGTGGATGTACCGCAAAAAAACCTGTTTGAGTTATGGCAGATCCTTGATCAGCATAACCTGGCACGTGCACACATTGGTTTCTTGACCGACATTATTTGCTGCCCGGGCGGTGATTTCTGTTCATTGGCCAATGCCAAATCCATTCCAATTTCGGAAGCAATTTCACGCCGTTTTGATGACCTGGATACCATTTACAATTTAGGCAAACTGGATCTGAATATTTCAGGTTGTATGAATGCCTGTGGTCATCACCACGTGGGTAACATCGGTATTTTAGGTGTAGACAAGAAAGGTGCAGAATTCTACCAGATTACGCTTGGTGGAAATGCGGATCATGATGCGTCAATTGGTGACATTCTTGGCCCATCATTTGCAGCCGAAGTAGTGCCGGATATTGTAGAAGAAATTCTGAATACCTATCTTGACCTGCGTCAGGAAGGTGAAGAGTTTATCGATACTTATCGCCGTGTCGGCATTCAACCATTCAAGGAGCGTGCATATGCTTAATACCGCACTTCAAGTGCTCTCTAAAGATGGCACGATTGCAGACAATACCTATCAATTGATGGGTGAAGATGGTGTTTTGCCACAGGGTGATGTGGTTCTGACTGTGGACCAGTTAGACCAGATTGGCAATGTATCAGGTAAAAAAGCATTGTACTTAACTGTCGATGCTTCTCCTGAAAACCATGAATTTCCACTGGACCAGCTAGACGCAATCTTTATCGAGTTTGCCGGTTTTAATGATGGCCGTGGTTATTCATTTGCAGCGCTGCTTCGTCGTCAAGGTTTCCAAGGTGAACTGCGTGCTACTGGGGATGTATTCAAAGATGTGTTGAACTACATGAAGCGTTCTGGTTTCGATACTTTCGTGATTAAAGAAGGTAAAGATATTCAGGAAGCTGCTGCAGGTTTGAATGATTTCAAAAATCCGTATCAGGCATCGACTGCGGTTGCACAGGCACATTATCAAACAGGTGCATAATTTAAATTATGCTGCTATAAAAAGCCGGATTGATTCCGGCTTTTTTATGTCTTAATAAAAATCTTTAATTTTCTTCAAGTTGACAGTTGATCATCCAGTGAATTCCAAACTGATCGCTAAAGGCAGCATAAAGTGCGCCCCAAAAGGTCTTTTCTAGTGGCATCTCAATTTGACCATTCACCGATAAAGCATCAAAGAGTCGTTGTGCTTCAGCTTGCTCGCTGGCGTCTAAGTTAATGGAAATATAGTGGTTATTACCTTGCATGAACACAGTATTGGTTTGCGTGCAAAATTGATCATTCGTATCAGATGCCATCAGTTCTGTAAAATCGTTAATGGGAAGTGAGATATGCAGGATTTTATTTTTATCCGCTTCCGACAGTGTGACACCTTCTTCAACTGGCATTTCACCATAACGACTCAGACTTGAAAATTCGCCTCCAAAAACTGATTTATAAAAGTTAAAGGCTGCTTCAGCCTGACCTTGGAAATTGAGGTAATGATTCAGTTGCATGGGAGAACTCCCTTTTATTTACTTGCTTTAATCTACGCCACTTTGCGGTATTTTGCGCGAGCAAGCCTTATCAAGATGTAAGCGAAAAAAATCCCCCAGATCAGGAGGATTTTTAACTCCCTATGGGAGAGGGATGGGATGAGGGAAGAGGTTACAGTAATTCAATCGCCACAGCAGTCGCTTCACCCCCACCAATACACAGAGCTGCAATCCCTTTCTTGCCACCGGTACGTTTTAGTGCATGAATCAAAGTCAGGATAATACGTGAACCGGTAGAACCCACAGGATGGCCGAGTGCACATGCACCACCATTGATGTTGACTTTTTCAGGGTCTAGCTTGAACTCATCCATTGGGCACATGGTCACCATGGCAAAGGCCTCATTGATTTCCCAAAGGTCGACATCAGAAGCGGCCCATCCAGTTTTATCGAGCACTTTCTGGATTGCACCGACTGGAGCAATCGTAAACTCAGATGGATGTTGAGAATTCGATGCATAGGCAACAATTTTAGCCAAAGGATTCAACCCTTTTGCTGCTGCATTGTCAGCCGAGGTAATTACTAAAGCTGATGCACCATCTGAAATCGAGCTGGCATTAGCCGCCGTAATCGTACCGTCTTTAGCGAAAGCAGGACGCAAAGTTGGAATTTTATCGATGTTAGCATTGAACGGCTGTTCGTCTTTATCAACGACCACATCACCTTTACGGGTTTTAACTGTTACAGGCACGATTTCATCAGCAAAGTAGCCTTCATTGACCGCAGTTTGCGCACGCTTTAATGAGCGAATCGCAAAATCATCCATCTGCTCGCGGGTATAACCTCTGGTATTTGCCATATCTTGGGCAAATGAACCCATCAAACGACCTGTTTCAGCATCTTCCAAGCCATCCAGGAACATATGATCCTTGATTTCACCATGGCCCATACGGAAACCACCCCGTGCTTTTGGCAATACATAAGGCGCATTGGTCATGGATTCCATACCGCCGGCAACCACGATATTTGCAGAACCAGCTTTAATCATGTCAGCCGCTTGCATGACGGCTTTCATGCCTGAACCACATAATTTATTAATGGTTACCGCACCAGTAGAATCTGGAAGACCAGCTTGACGCATCGCTTGACGTGCAGGACCCTGCTTTAAGCCTGCAGGGAGTACACAACCCATAATGACTTCTTCAATATCCGTTGGTTGCAGACCCGCACGGGCAATTGCTTCCTTAATAGTGACAGCACCCAGTTCCGGTGCAGTTACACTGGCCAGACTGCCCTGAAAGCCACCCATGGCTGTACGTGCACCATTTACAATTACGATGTCAGTCATTGTTGTATCTCCCTATCAGTTTTGATCGTTTTATCTTGAACTTAAGCAGTATATTGAAAAAAACTGACGATTGAAGCTTTAATCGTACCGAAGCATAAACTGGATAGTTCTATTAACATGAGGGAAGACTTTCCCTCCGGATATGCCCCATTTTGCTAAGTACAATACGCTGTTGGCTAGAAAACTGGGCAGAACAGTAGTAGAAACTGCCATTTGAACCAATAGGCAGACCTGTTTGTGCCTGATAAGTGACACTTGGTAAGCTCAAAGCTCCTCGCCAACTCAGGTTACCGTATTTGAGATTAACTACATCAATATGTAAAATGGTCTCACCTGTATCCACTTGCCTGTTTTTATTTTTATCAATGAAAACCAGCATAGTCTTGTTCCATTGATTGGCTTGGCAAGTGAGAGAATCCTGGCTTGGGCAGATCACTACATTCTGTCGCAAAATTGCAGCCTGGCTGCGTGCATAACGATTAATTGTAGATAACTTGATCGGTATGTTTTGAGCTTCCTGTCTGGCTCGGTACTCGTGATAGTAAGGAAGCGCGATACTGGCGAGAATTGCAATCATTGCAATACAGATAATTAACTCAACAATAGTAAACGCTCTTGTTATTTTTTTATACATAGAGTTACCTGATTTATATATTATTTTTCTTATAAGGGTGCTATTAATTATATGTTTTTTATGCTTTATTGAGCGTGTAATTCATTGCTTACTTAAGTTTAAAGAAAGCTGTTAAAAATAATTGGCAATCACAATAGGTCATTCAGAATAAAAAATTGAGTAAAAAGTTACCGAATTACAACGGAAATTGTAAGTAATTTTGTCAATAATTTACTTGATTAGATTAATCAAGCACTTGGAAAAATAATAAAGTGTTTGTATGATGCCATGTGAATAGCTTAAGAATAATACTGGGGTAATAAAAAGCCTATCTCAGGATGGCCTATTTATAAGGCTTGAGCTTGAACAACAATTGTTATCTCTGGAGGATAAATCCATGAAAATGAGTCGTATTGCTTTAGCTATGCTTGTAGTTGCACCTTTTGCTGCTGCAAACGCAGGCGTAACTGTTACTCCATTAATGCTGGGTTATACTTGGCAAGACACCAAACATAACAATGGTCAGTCCCACTTGTTATCTGCACAACTCGGTCAAGGCGAAATGCAAAACGACTTGTTCGTTGGTGCAGCACTTGGTGTAGAACTAACTCCATGGTTAGGTTTCGAGGCTGAATATAACCAGGTAAAAGGTGATGTTAACCAATCACTTCGTTACATTACTGATGGTCGTCCATCACAAGTTGAACCAGGCGCTGAGTATAAGCAAACTCAAATCAACGGTAACTTCTATGTTACTTCTGATTTAATCACTGGTAACTATGACAGCAAAGTTAAGCCTTACCTATTGGCGGGTGCGGGTCACTACAAATATAAATTTGATGGTTTAACTCGTCTTAACAGCCCAACAGCTCCAGTACGTCGTGACCGTGGTAATACTTCAGAAGGTACTTTAGCAAATACAGGTATCGGTGCTTTCTGGCAGTTAAATGACGCGTTATCACTACGTACTGAAGCTCGTGCTACGTATAACTTTGATCACGAGTTCTGGAACTATACAGCACTTGCTGGTCTTAACGTAGTTCTAGGTGGTCACCTGAAGCCAGCTGCTCCAGTAGTTGAAGTTGCTCCAGTTGAGCCAGTTGCTCCAGCTCCACAAGAGTTGACTGAAGACCTGAACATGGAACTTCGTGTATTCTTTGATACTAACAAGTCAAACATCAAAGATCAGTACAAACCAGAAATCGCGAAAGTTGCTGAGAAGCTAGTTGAATATCCAAACGCTACTGCTCGCATCGAAGGTCATACTGATAACACTGGTCCACGTGCATTGAACGAACGTTTGTCTCTAGCTCGTGCTAACTCTGTTAAGTCTTCACTTGTGAACGAATACAACGTAGATGCATCTCGTTTGTCTACTCAAGGTTTCGCTTGGGATCAACCGATTGCTGATAACACTACTAAAGAAGGTCGTGCTATGAACCGTCGTGTATTCGCGACAATTACTGGTAGCCGTACTGTTCTAGCTGAACCAGTTATGCAACAACAAGCTCCTGCTGCTCAATAATTCGTTATTGAACACAGACTGAAAAAGCGACTCTAAGGAGTCGCTTTTTTTATGGCTGTTTTTTGCATACACTTGCTGCTCTAAAATGATTTTGAGTAAAGGCATGAGCATAGAACTTCCTCAAGACTTGCTGAGTCTGGAAGCCAATAGTGGTATTTATGCAATTTGGATGATCTTTCATCATTATGGTATCGATCTACATATTCCTGATCTGGTGCAATTGACACGGCACGATGATGAGATGGGAACTTCAACTATTGCGCTCGCAGTTGCGCTCAAAACCTTGGGGCTGGATGCTGAATTTTTTACAGAAGTTGATCCGGATAAACAGCCTGTTGAAGTAGAATTTTATCAAAAGGCCCAAGAACTCAAATTACCTGTTTATGAATCTCCTCTTTCATATGCAGAAATTCAAAAAAAGGCAGGTGAAGGTCGTTTTGTGATTGTGTTCTATGACACTTTAGACAGGGTAGGGAATCACTCGTTAATTTATGCTATTGATGAGCAGGAAATCAGTTTCTTTGATAGCTTTGAGGCAATGCCGGCGCATGTGTTTGAGCAGCAACGTCGGGTAGATGGAATCTGTCAGCAAGCGATTGTGATTGATGACCGTAACTTTGTAATGCGAAATAGCTAAAATAGAGAGATTAAAAAAGCAGTCCTGAGACTGCTTTTTTTGATTATTGACTGGGTTATTCCTGATCAAGCTTCATGGGCTGTACATCCATTTCCTGATAAGACACCAGTTTGGTTTTTTTCTTCCATTTGTAGCCGAACCAGATGGCCAGGAATAGCGGAATACTGATATAGGTCGATAATACGCCCATCCAGTGACCGGCCAAAACATCCTGATAGTTCTGACCCAGAACGACAATCGTACACAGAATAAATGCAAACCAGGGAGCAAAAGGAAAAAATTTGGCACGATAAGCCAGATCTTCGAGTTTATATCCTTGTGCCAGATAACCTTTACGGAAGCGGTAATGGGAAATGGCAATACCGAGCCAGACGATAAAGCCGCACATTCCTGACATGTTCAGCAGCCAGTTAAAGACTTCCTGCTCACCAAAGAAAGTGGTCAGAAAGCACAGAGCTGCGATTACAGTCGTGGCATAGAGTGCATTCATTGGCACACCACGCGGGTCTAGACGCGCAAACATTTTAGGTGCACTACCTTTACGTGCCATATCAAACAGCATACGGGTAGATGAATACATGCCCGAGTTACCTGCAGATAGAATAGCGGTCAAGATCACCGCATTCATGATGCTGGCAGCAAAGGCAAAACCAGCTTTTTCATACAATAAGGTAAAAGGAGAAAGTGCAATATCGTCGGTTGCAGCTGCCTGTAATAAACGTGGGTCATTATAGGCAATCAATGTGCCGATAACGAAAATACACACGATATAAAACAACAGGATACGCCAGAATATCTGTTTAATGGCTACCGGAATGGTTTTCTTTGGATCTTTCGATTCACCTGCCGCGACACCGACCATTTCGGTACCCTGGAAGGAGAATCCGGCAATCATCGCCACACCAATTAATGCCTGAAAGCCACCGACAAAAGGTGCATCGCCAATGCTCCAGTTGGCAAATGCTTCTGCACCCGGAGTCAGCATGATCTTCACGATCATCCAGATCCCGATAATGATAAAGGCAATGATTGCAAGGACTTTAATCAGCGAAAAGAAAAACTCAGATTCGCCAAAGCCTTTTACTGTCAGGGCATTAATCCCAAAAATAATGACAAGAAAAATGGCGCTCCAGTACACGCCCGGTATATCGGGAAACCAGAATTTCATAATGAACTGAACGGCAACCAGTTCAAAAGCCACGGTAATGGCCCAGTTGTACCAGTAATTCCAGCCTAAAGCGAAACCAAAACCACCTTCGACATATTTGGTGCCGTAAGTGAAAAATGCACCTGAAGTCGGATTGTGCGTGGCAAGCTCCCCCAAGCTGGTCATCAGGAAATAAATCATGATCCCAATCAGTACATATGCAAGCAGTGCACCACCTGGTCCAGCATTGGCAATGGTCGCACCTGAGGCCAAAAATAAACCTGTACCAATGGATCCGCCAATGGCGATCATATTCAGATGACGAGCACCCAGCTTACGCTGCAGCTGCATCGTATTTTGCGTTTCGCTCATCATGATTCCTTAACATTTTTTTGAGTGCTGGCGAAGAGCACTTTAAAGCCTTGTTGATCCGCTTTCACTGTGCAGCGACCAAAGTTTTGTTCAATCAGGGTAGGATAGTTCAAGAAACGGTTGGCCACGATCCAAAGCTCGCCGCCTGATTTTAAATGACGACGCGAGGTTTTACATAAGGTTTCACTTGCCGTGTAATCGG
Organism: Acinetobacter sp. 226; assembly: GCF_048147925.1. Lineage (NCBI taxonomy): Bacteria > Pseudomonadati > Pseudomonadota > Gammaproteobacteria > Moraxellales > Moraxellaceae > Acinetobacter > Acinetobacter sp. 226. The sequence goes on from NZ_JAYWYX010000019.1 coordinate 34,607, forward strand.
TCTCGATTCCCATATGAAAAGGCGGATTACTGACAATGGCATGCAGGAACAAGGGTGCATCCTCAATGCCTGTAACCGCTTTGATTTCAATCTGTTCAGGAGTAAGCTGGTTTTCTTCAAATGTCATTTGTGTAGAAGCCAGTGCAAAGGCATCAACATCCATGGCAAAAATCCGGTTTTTCGGATTCAACTTTGCCAGATACGCGCTAATCACCCCCGCACCACACCCAAAGTCGGCAATTTTACCTGAAGTGACTTGTGACAAATAAGGTAATAGCGTGGCAGTTCCTACATCCAAACGGTTTTGACTAAAGACGCCTGGAAGTGCACAAATATTCAGGTCACCATTTGGAGTCGATACGGTATAACGCTGTGCCCAGTCTGCAAGTGCTTTTTTCTCGACCGTATAGTCTAGAACCAATTGCCAAAGCTGGCAATGACGTGCGCTGTCAAGTTTGAGAGTTTTACCAAAAGGCTGCAACTGTTTGGCTGCGCGTTCTATCCCGCCTTTCTTTTCACCGACCAAAAAAATACTGTTGCCCGGTTTAAGCTGCGCTGCCACAGTGTGCAGTAAATAATTCAACAGTTCTTTAGACTTGGGTACAAAAATAACTGCCTGATCAAATTCAGCTTCAGGCATTTCTGCACCAAAATGCACATCTGCTTGTTGTGACTGGAAATATTGAAAATCGTTAAAATTCCATGTCCAGACAGCCGGATTGATAGAGGCATCGAATTCAGCGAGCAGATTATCTGTCGGTGCATTAATCAGTAAGATGCGACCCGACAAAAAATCATATTGTCTTAATAAAACTTCGCTTTTAGGATCCATAGGTATCTCTCCAATATAAAGAACACTGCCTAAGCCTGACCTAGACAGTGTTCTTTGGACATGAAATTACTTCTTTGTTTCAGGAAGTACCACATTCAGAATAAGGGCAGCGATACCACCAGTGGCAACGCCTGAGCTAAAGATATTACGGAATAACTCAGGAAGATGCTCAAGAATTTGTGGAACTTGTGCAACACCTAAACCCAGTGCCAGTGAAATCGCAATAATCAGCAGGGCGCGACGGTCCAGATGGACACCAGACAGAATGTTAATACCAGAGGCTGCGACTGCGCCAAACATGACCATGACTGCGCCGCCCAGTACCGCTTGTGGAACGGCCTGAATAATACCAGCAACTGCAGGCAACAAACCAAGAATAACCAGCAAAGCAGCAATCCAGATGCCGACATAACGACTTGCTACGCCCGTCAACTGGATTACACCATTATTTTGTGCAAATACTGAACTTGGGAAGGTATTAAAAATACCGGCAAGGAATGAATTCGCGCCATTGACCAGTACACCGCCTTTAATGCGCTGCATCCATTTTGGACCATCAACTGGCTGGTTGGAAAGCTTTGAAGTCGCAGTGATATCACCAATCGCTTCTAAAGAGGTCACCAGGTAAATAAATGCCATCGGAATAAACAGGCTCCAGGAGAAGCTTAAACCGAAATGCATGGGAGTCGGAATCTGTACCAGAGGTGCATCTTTTAAGCCGGAAAAATCCAGATGGCCCATAAAGCCCGCCAGGATATAACCACAAACCAGAGCGATCAAAATGGCAGAACTTTTTACCCAGGTAATCCGGATACGGTTCAGAATAATAATCAGTGCCAGGACGGTACAAGACATGATCAGGTTGTCGGCATTGGCAAAAGTTTTATCGCTCATGGCCTGATAACCACCACCCATGCTGATTAAACCTTCTTTAATCAGGGTCAAGCCAATCAGAAGTACGACAATTCCGGTGACCAAAGGGGTAATCAGTTTTTTGATCCAAGGCAGAATTTGTGACACGCCCATTTCAATGAATGCACCTGCAATCACTACACCAAAGATAGACGCCATGACTGCTTCTACAGGTGTACCCGCAGCCACCATGGCTGACCCAATACCAATAATTGGACCGATGAAGTTGAAACTGGTTCCCTGAACGATCAGCAGACCGGCACCAAATGGCCCTACTTTTTTAGACTGTAAAAAAGTCGCGATACCCGAGATCACCAGAGACATGGATAAAATCATGTTGGTGTCTTCTTTGGAAACACCAAGCGCCAGACAAATCAGCAGGCCAGGGGTCACAATCGGAACAATAATCGCTAATAAATGCTGGAAAGCAGCTAGAAAAGCAATCAGGGGTTTTGGACGATCATCCAGACCGTATACCAGGTCGAGTTGATCTTTAGAAGGAGGAGATTGATTAAAATCAGACATGTGTCAATGCAAAATAAGGCTGGATGGCGCTATTCTAATCGAGTTACACGTCTTTACAAAATCAAAAAAGCCTCGACCAGACAAAAAAAGTTGAGGAGTAGGGCTACAGTGACTATAAAAGTTTTGTATTTTTCTGTATAATTTGCCCTCAAATTACACACGCATTGAATTTACATGTCAGATATTAAAACTCTCCGTAACATCGCCATTATTGCGCACGTCGATCATGGTAAAACCACTCTTGTAGACAAACTTTTGCAACAATCAGGTGCTCTCGGTGATCGCGCGGGTGAGATCGAGCGTGTCATGGATTCCGGTGCTATTGAAAGTGAACGTGGTATTACCATTCTTGCAAAAAATACTGCAATCAAATGGTTAGATGAACGTACCAATACTGAATACCGCATTAACATCGTGGACACCCCGGGACACGCCGACTTCGGTGGTGAAGTTGAACGTGTAATGTCGATGGTTGACTGCGTACTTCTTCTTGTAGATTCACAAGAAGGCCCGATGCCACAAACACGTTTCGTAACGCAAAAAGCATTCGCACGTGGTTTAAAACCAATCGTAATTATTAACAAAGTTGACAAGCCAAGCGCGCGTCCAGACTGGGTAATTGACCAAGTATTTGATTTGTTTGATAACTTGGGTGCTTCTGACGAACAGTTAGACTTCCCGGTTGTTTATGCTTCAGGCCTTCGTGGTGTTGCTGGTCCTTCTCCAGAAGAACTTGCTGAAGACATGACTCCGTTGTTCCAAACGATTGTAGATATCGTTGAACCACCAAAAGTTGACGTTGATGGTCCATTCCAAATGCAAGTGTCTTCACTTGACTATAACAGCTTCGTTGGTGTTATCGGTATTGGTCGTATTCAACGTGGTTCAGTAAAATTGAATACACAAGTCACTGTAATCGATAAAGAGGGCAAAACACGTAACGGCCGTATCTTAAAAATCATGGGTTATCATGGTCTAGATCGCGTTGACGTTGAAGAAGCTTCTGCAGGCGATATCGTTTGTGTAACGGGTATCGATGCACTCAACATTTCTGACACCATTTGTGATCCGAAAAATGTTGAAGCTTTACCTCCATTATCTGTAGATGAACCTACAGTATCGATGACCTTCCAGGTAAACAACTCACCGTTTGCTGGTAAAGAAGGTAAATTCGTGACTTCACGTAATATCCGTGAACGTCTAGACCGCGAATTGATTCACAACGTAGCACTTCGCGTTGAAGATACTGACAGTCCGGACCGTTTTAAAGTGTCTGGTCGTGGTGAACTTCACCTTTCAGTTCTGATTGAAAACATGCGCCGTGAAGGCTTCGAGATGGGTGTATCCCGTCCGCAAGTAATCATCAAAGAAATTGATGGTGAACAACAAGAGCCATACGAAAACGTAACGTTTGACGTTGAAGAACAGCATCAAGGTGCTGTAATGGAACAAATGGGTTTCCGTAAAGGTGAAATGACCAATATGGAAGTTGACGGTAAAGGCCGTATCCGTATTGAAGCAACTGTTCCTTCACGTGGCTTGATTGGTTTCCGTTCTGAATTCCTGACCATGACTTCTGGTACAGGGATCATGACGTCAAGCTTCTCGCATTACGGTCCAATGAAACAAGGTACTGTTGCGAAACGTCAAAACGGTGTATTGATTTCTATGGTTCAAGGTACTTGCCTGGGCTATGCATTGTTCACGCTTCAAGACCGCGGTCGTCTATTCGCTAAACCTCAGTTAGAAGTTTACGAAGGTATGATCATCGGTATTAACTCTCGTTCAGACGACATGACAGTTAACCCGACTAAAGCGAAACAGTTAACGAACGTACGTGCCTCTGGTACAGATGAAGCGTTGACCCTTGTTCCAGCAATTGAATATACGCTTGAACAAGCGCTTGAATTCATTGAAGATGATGAGTTAGTAGAAGTAACACCTAAGTCAATCCGTATCCGTAAGCGTTTCTTGACTGAAAACGAACGTAAACGTAACCGTTCAGGTAAATAATCTGTAGATTATTGGCCCGCTTACTAAAAACCGTAATCTTCGAAAAGATTACGGTTTTTTTATATTTACGCTATGCTCACATCGTAATTTATTAAATCGTATTAAACTAAGTCAAAATTAGAAGTTTCTAGTCAGGTATAATTTAGCCCAAAACTTGAAAATAAAATATGGGAGCAGACATGAGTATTATTCAAGAATTTAAAGAGTTTGCCATCAAAGGCAATGTGATGGATCTGGCGATTGGTGTCATCATTGGTGGTGCATTCAATAAAATCATCGACTCGATGGTCAAAGACATTGTTATGCCGGTAATCAGCTGGATTTTAGGCGGAGATGTTGACTATTCCAACTGGTTCTTGGTACTGGGGGATAATCCGAATAATGTCACCACACTCGCTCAGGCCCAAGCGGCTGGCCTAAACGTTTTTGCTTATGGTAACTTTTTGACTATTCTGATCAATTTCTTGTTATTGGCTTGGGTGGTATTCCTGTTAGTTAAAGCGATGAACAAGTTGCGCCGTAAGCAGGAAGCAGAACCTACTACGGAAGAGACACCGGAAGATGTCGCATTGTTACGTGAAATTCGTGACGAGTTAAAAAAACGTCCTGATCCTGAAGCTTAAGTTCCAGGGATTAAAAAACGGCGCCTATTGCGCCGTTTTTTTAATTTCCCTCTGCGGCCAAGAGATGAGACACATTGTTTCGCAAAGGGAGAGCTTAAATATAATCTAATTTATTTAAATATCTCGTTACCCTTGCGGATTATATTCCTCACCGCTTAAAAGAAGAAAAGAAAAATATTTAGAAATCTGCCCGAAACTTAATTTCGACTAAATGGAAACCAAACTGGCTTTTAACCGGGCCATGCAATACCCGTTCTGCTGCAGTAAAAACCAGTTTATCAATCACTGGAACCAGCTGGCCTTTTTTGATTTCACCCAGCTCACCACCACGTTTGGCAGAATTACAGGTCGAATACTGTTTGGCGATTTTATTAAAGTCTGCGCCACTTAAAATCTTCTTTTTAAGCTGTTCTGCAGTTTCTTTGTCTTTGACCAGAATATGACGCACAATGGCTGTTTTCATGACTTTTTCCCTCGTACAGTTGCCATTTTTTTGACAGGGAGCTGGCGCTTTTTCAAAGGTTGGCATTCAGGACAAAAAACGGAAGCCCGTTGCCCCAATTTAATATTTTCAAGCGTAGTTTCACAGTTCACGCACATTTCACCAGCGCGGCCATAAGCCAGCAAGGTTTGCTGGAAATAGCCATTTTCGCCCATGGCATTGGTGTAGTCTCTTAGGGTTGAGCCACCCAGATCAATTGCCTGTTTTAAAATGCGCTTAATTTCAACGACCAGTTTTTCAATCTGCTCAAAACTCAATGTAGAGGCAGGTTGTGCTGGATGAATGCCCATATTAAACAGGCTTTCAGTCGCATAAATATTGCCTACGCCCACCACCACATGGTTATCCATAATTGCAACTTTGGTGCCAACATTTTTATTCTTCAGTTTTTCAAACAAATACTCGGCATTAAAGCTCTCACTTAAGGGTTCTGGTCCCAAGGTGTCGATCAATTTGCTTTGGGATTGGGCATCTAGCCAAAGAATACAGCCAAAACGGCGAGGGTCGTGATAACGCAGTTGAATATCTTCAAACTGGATAATCAGATGGTCATGTTTGCGTAATTCTTCAGTGCTCTCGCATAGACGGAAACTCCCAGACATGCCCAAATGCCAGAGCATCGTCTCATGTTCAAACTCCGCCAGAATATATTTGGAACGGCGACTAAGCTTGAGCAATTTCTGTCCCACCAGCTTCTCTATATTTTCCGGAATGGGCCAGCGTAAACTTGACTGGCGTACTTCAACACGTTTCACGCGTTGTTCCAATAAGGGTAATAAACTGATTTTGGTGGTTTCGACTTCTGGTAATTCAGGCATAACACATCGCTGGCGAGGGAGATGCAGCTAATATTGGGTGAATCGGCCAGGATTGCAAGCATTAATCTAAAGGAAATAATTGGAAAATGGCCAGATATTTCATATTTATTTAAGCTGTATTTTGTTTAAAAAATGAACTTTATTTTTAGGCCTTTCTAGCAGAATTTTAGTTGAATAAACCTCACGATAAAATTGAGTAAATTATAAAATTTTGAAAAATATATAAATAATTTAAAGTATCAAAATAAAAATTATATTTTTATATTTAAAGCATAACTAAAAGTTTAATCAATAATAAAAAAAAAGCTGAGAATTTATATGAAAATTTATGTAACTTCATGTGCCTGAAAGCAATTTTAAAACCTTGCTTGTTTTTCTCCTTATGTTCGGGTTTTACATGAAATATTTAGGTCTAGCTCTATTGCCTTTGTTGGCTGCCATGACAACCGCACAAGCGGAAACTGCATTTGATCCACAAGGTCAGTATTTACTGGGGGACTGGAATGGTCAACGTACAAAACTGGCCCAACAGGGGATCAAATTTGAAGCCAATCTGTTAACCGATACCGCATATCTTGCTGATGGTGGCCGTAATGAGGGTGCAGATCCATTAACTTCTGCCCAATTATGGCTGGGTAGTCAACTGGACATGGAAAAACTGGCAGGATGGGAAGGTATCACTATACGTGCCGCGATGACTGCACGTCAGGGGCAAAGTACCTCTATTCGTGATCTGCAGGATACTAATGCCCCACAGTTGGCAAATGTACAAGGCACTTTTGGACGCGGTAATCAGGATAGCCGCCTGAGCGAGCTGTCCATTGAGAAGAATTTTAAAGACCAGGGGCTCAGTATTAAGGCAGGCCGTCTTGGTCTGGGCATGGATTTTAATGTCATGGCCTGCGATTTTGCCAGTACGGCATTCTGTGCAGCGCAAATGGGCAAATGGCAGGGCAATATCTGGATGAATACGCCAGTTGCACAATGGGGTGCACGGGTGAAGCAGCAAGTGGCCCCTGAACTCGCGATACAAGTTGGTGTCTACGAGTTTAATCCAGATAATGGTAATGGTGCCAAAGAAGGTCAAGGCTGGAGTCTGGATACCGACCATGCCGATGGCGTAACCATTCCTGCAGAAATCGTATGGACACCGAAATCATTGGTGAATGGCTTGCCGGGCAGCTACCGTATTGGCGGGATGTACAATACTGCCGATGAAGTTGCCAACCAGAAAGATATTGCCCATCCTGCAGATGCCAAAAACCGTACCTTTGCAGGCTGGTTAGCAGTGGAACAACAGCTCACTTCAACAGGCGCAGGTCGCAAAGGTTTACACAGTTTTGCCAACTTTACCTGGCATGACCGCGATACTAACAAAGTGGATAATTCACAACAAATTGGTGTGAAATATATCGGTTTAGTTGACACTCAGTCAAATGATATTCTGGGCTTGGCGGTTAACCGTGTGCATGTCAATCATCGCTTCGCAGATTCGCGTCCAGCTTTGAATGCAGATGCAGAATACAATATTGAACTCAACTATAGCTATAATGCAACAAAGTGGCTGATGTTACGTCCAAACCTGCAATATGTGGTGAATCCAGGGTCAAGCAATAACGTAGATAATGCGCTCGTGCTCGGTTTAAGCAGTCGCCTGATCTTCTAAAAAGTGATGCTTCACGTTATAACTAAACAGGCTTATTAAAGCCTGTTTTTTATTGCCCGATCATACTTGACATGAAGAAAGAGGGAATACCACGTGACATTATTATTTCAACCGCTACAGTTTGGTTTATTATCACTCAGCAATAAGATTATTATTGCACCGATGTGTCAATATTCAGCCACAGAGCAGGGTGAAATCACCTATTGGCATGAGCAGCAATGGGCAAGTTATGCACTCTCTGGTGCGGGTCTATGTATTGTGGAAGCGACTGCGGTACAGCCAGAAGGCCGGATCAGTTATGCCGACTTAGGCTTATGGAATGATCAGCAAGCTGCCCAAATAAAAGCATTACTGACCAAGGTCAAATCTATATCGCCAATGCCATTTTCGATTCAGCTCGCACATGCCGGACGTAAGGCTTCTACAGATAAACCCTGGTCAGGCAAAGGGCAGATCGCGCCAGATCAGCCCCATGGCTGGCAAACCGTTTCTGCAAGTAATCTGCCGTTTCAGGCAGACGAACATCCACCCAAAGCCCTAAGCCATTCAGAAATTGAGCAAGTCATTGCCGACTTTGCAAAAAGTGCCAAACGTGCAGTGGATGCCGGCTTTGACATGATTGAGTTGCATGCAGCACATGGTTATTTATTGCATCAGTTTATGTCACCACTTTCAAATAAACGCGATGATCAGTATGGTGGTTCACTAGAAAACCGGATTCGTCTGACACTGGAAGTATTGCAAGCCATGAAGGCTGCAGTTCCGGAAGGCTATCCGATCGGGGTACGTATTTCGGCCAGCGACTGGATGGATCAGCCAGACAGCTGGACCATTGATTCTTCAATTGAATTGTCTAAAGCACTGGAAGCTGCTGGGGCTGCCTATATTCATATTTCCAGTGCCGGACTGCATGTCAAACAGCACATTGATGTGAAACCGAATTATCAGGTGCCTTTTGCAGATGCGATCAAGAAAGTGGTGAGTATTCCTGTGATTGCTGTGGGATTGATCACTGAAGCAGAGCAGGCAGAAGATATTCTGCAAAAAGGCCAGGCCGATGCCATCGCCATTGCCCGTGCCATTCTGTACGATCCACATTGGCCTTGGCATGCAGCCGCAGCACTTGAGGAAAAAATCAAAATTTCACCGCAATATCTGCGCAGTGCCCCACATGGGTTGAATCATTTATTTGAGCCTTTTTAACACTGCTTTAGTGTCAGAAATTCTTATAATAGGAAATCGATGGCAAGAGGATAGTGTATTATGATTTTTGCGGTCATTGTGCCCATATTTTTATTATTGACACTGGGTTATCTGACTGTAAAGAGTCAAGTATTAAGCAAGGAGCAGGTAGGTACGGTCGGTGCTTTTGTCATTAAAGTGGCCTTACCCTTGCTGTTCTTTCAATCCCTTGCCTCCAAAGACCTGCATGAAATCTGGTATTTTGAATACTTTGCAGTGTATAGCAGCGTGACCTTAGTGCTCTATGGCAGTGGCTTCTGGATCATGCGCCAGTATTTTCAGAATACGCATTCGCAAAGTGCTGTCCTGTCTCTAGGCGCCGCAATGTCAAATACCGGTCTGATTGGTACGGCTGTGCTGAGTCTATTGATGGGACAGCAGGCGATGACCTATACCTCTCTGGTGGTGATCATTGAAAGTGTATTGCTGATTCCGCTGGTGCTGGTACTCGCGGCAATGGGAACACAACATCAGGCGAATCTGGGTTCCATTTTAAAAAGTGCATTGCTCACCTTGCTAAAAAATCCCCTGTTTATGGGGGTGATGCTCGGGATGGCCTGTGCTGTATTCCAGATTAGAATTCCGGTCTATCTCGATCAGATGTTTGCCTTGATTGGTCAGACTGCCTCACCGCTGGCCCTGTTCGCAATTGGCGGTGGTATCGTGGGAATGAGCCTGAGATATGTCAACCTGCAAAGTTTTTATCTGGTATTTTCCAGCAATATTATCATGCCACTCTTGATGTATCTGGGGCTAAGCCAGTTGACGGACTTAAATCAGGAAATGGTTCGTGCCGGTACATTGATTGCAGCTTTGCCAATGCCCACGATTTTTGGCATGTTGGGGCAGGCGTATGGGTTGAATGATCGAGCCTTAACCCCATTGTTGATGAGTACTATTGCCGGTTTTATGGTGACCAGTGGTTTAATTGCTTTATGGTGGGGATAATCTTTTAGAAGATGAATGCTCTGTCATTAAAAAAAGCCCCCGATGTGTGGGGCTTTTTTATTTAAATTTATTGATTCAACTTAACTTTTTTTCGCAGGTGCTTTTTTCTGCTCAGCCAGCATTTTATCTACTGCTGCCAAAGATTCTTTGGCCTGCGGAATATTTTGCTGCGCCAGTGCGGCAAAGATTTTTTTCGCTTCTGGCAGGTTTTGCGGCACGATACTGCCATTCGCAAACATATTACCTACTGCCATCAGCGCCGGAATATAGCCTTTTTTTGCCAGTTCCTGAATGCTGCTTAGGCCTTGCTGAATCGGTTTTTCATCTTTGTTTTTGAAACCGCTGCTGATGTCATATAAGGCTTTTGCATGAATGGCCTGCATATTGCCTTTGCTGATTAGCGGTTGCAATTTTTGCAGACCGGCTTTATTGGAGGCTGGCGTATTTTCAGAAAATAGCAGTACCGCCAGATCTACGCTGGCATCTTCAAAATTGGCTGCCGAGGCACGTTCCAGATGCTGTTTGGCTTTGGTCAAATCCTGTTTGAGACCGAGCGTGCCAGCTGCATAGTTTTTACCCAATACATAATTGGCCACCGGATAGCCTTTGCTGGCAGACTGCTCATAGAGCTGAATGGCTTTTTTCTCGTCTTTGACGGTACCTTGGCCAGTCTGGGTTAAATAGCCTAAGTTATATAAAGCCTGGGCATTGCCTTGGCTGGCTAGCTTGTTTAAAGCTTCATAGGCGCCTTTAAAATTATTGGCTTTCACCATAGCTTCAATTTTTTCAAATTGCGGATCGATTTGATCTTGTGCAGTATTTGCCAGAGCGAATGATGCAGAAGCGGCGAGAGCTACCGCGAGGATTAACTTTTTCATGGTTCCTATAACCTTATTATTGCTGGCACCCTATTCCTTGGTGCGGTTTTAATCATTTTTACTTAGATCATCATAAAAGGATTTTATGCTTTGTAAATATGTAATTTGTCACTAAATACAAATCATCAGGACATAATTCACTGGTTTAATCGATGCATGATAGGGACAGGTTTTCGCTCAATTCCAAAGATATTGCAAGGATTACTTTAATTCAGCTATTTTCTCTGATTAAATCTCGCTTTGCATCAGACTCCCAGGATTTCACCATGTTTGTCAAAACCATTAGACGTCACTATGACAGAATTAACGCAGATGACTCGATTGCCGATGAGGACAAGATTGATGCGTTATTGATGAAACTTGGGGCAGAGTTTTTGATTAGCCAGGAAGACCGGGTATATATCTTTCAAAAAGGCGAACTCACGGCAAAGTTTGATGCCAAGCATGCGCGAGCCTATCATTTCAAAGACTATGTCGTGAAAGACATGAACAAACTGTTCCACGGTTTCTAAAATTCCAAAATAAAAAAGCCAAGAATTTCATCTTGGCTTTTTTTTTCATGGGCGGAACCTGAATTATTGCGGACGCGCGACATCACCACTCAATGCTTCCGGAAGTTCCAGCACTTCTAGGCCCAATTCGGTTAATGCCTCAGGCTTTGCGACCACCAGCGCTTTGTAACCGGCATCCGTCGTGATGCTATTGACGACTTCTACATCATTATTCAGTTTTGTCGCCACAGCAGGGGTGACACCTGTACCTTGAACCAGATGTAACCAGTGTTTTGGCTTGGCTTTAAACCATAAGCGCGCAATCACTTCCTGCCCCAGATAGCAGCCTTTGTCATAGTGAATGCCGTCGCGTTGATGTAAACGCAATTCCTGAGGTTGAAACAGATTGGCGGTAGCTGCCTGAATCCAGGCCTGACCTGATTCAATGGCTTGCTGCTCCCACAGGGCGACATTGGTTTCAGTCGCAACAAAGTCAGTATAAATACCATTGATGACCGGATATACCGGACCGACCAGTTCCAGTTTCATTTTTGAAAAAGCACCAAATTTCTTAATATGATTCGCCAGTTCTGTTGCCTGATCTTCAGTGCTTACGATTTCAAAGCTTTCCGGACTGATCTTTTTAAGCCATAAGCCAAATTGAATCCGTCCTTTCAGGCTACAGATCGCCGTATAGCGGGTCTGGTTTTCTGCCAAAGTTTCAGTATTCAAAGTCACCTGACCTTGAAGGAATTTTTGTGCATCGACACCATTTAGACTAAACAATGTGAAAGCAGGAGACGTTGCCATAATAAGCCCCAGTTTGAATACTATAAATCAATGCAGTTATTGTGCAGCATGCATCAGACAGAGGCAAACAAAAAAGCCAACAATCTAAATCAAGAGATTTTTGGGGTAATTGGGAGGCAGAGATGACATGTTTCTGATGCAGATCAATGACAAGGAGCTTACCTTCAAAAAAGTTTACTGTTTTTCTCAAGCGCCGATTTTTGGGGGCGGGGATAGAACAAAGATTCTGTCTGAATTTGATGATTTTTTATACTTTCATTAATTTCTCATACTAAAGAATGAGAAAAATTCAGGTCAATTTTTAAGAAAAATCACAATTTAGAGTCAAAATTCTAAAGTGTGGAGCGTAAATTACAGTAAAAAGGCTATATTTCATATTTAAATATTTGAAAATTATAAGATTTGGGAAATGGACTTTCGACAGCGTACAATGCCTTGATTAAAAAACAAGTCATCAAGAAAATTTGATGAATAAAAAGAGTAATGAATGAGGGCAGGTAAGCTATGAATAACAACTACCGTAAACCACTACAAGGCACCCAGTTAGAATACTATGACGTGCGTCAGGCCGTTGAAGATATCCAGCCAGGCGCATATGCCAAACTCCCCTATACCTCCAAAGTGCTGGCTGAACAGCTGGTCCGTCGTTGTGATCCTGCCATTTTAGAACAGTCTTTACGTCAGCTCATCGAACGTAAACAGGACCATGATTTTCCCTGGTATCCGGCACGTGTAGTCTGTCATGACATCCTGGGTCAAACTGCACTGGTTGACCTTGCAGGCCTGCGTGATGCCATTGCCGACCAGGGTGGTGATCCTTCTAAAGTCAATCCGGTGGTGCCGACCCAGCTCATTGTCGATCACTCTTTGGCTGTAGAGTATGGCGGTTTTGATCCGGATGCTTTTGAGAAAAACCGTGCCATTGAAGACCGCCGTAATGAAGACCGTTTCCATTTTATTGAATGGACCAAAACGGCATTTGAAAATGTCGATGTGATTCCGGCAGGTAACGGCATCATGCACCAGATCAATCTGGAAAAAATGTCACCGGTGATTCAGAATCGTGATGGTGTGGCATTTCCTGATACCTGTATCGGTACAGATTCGCATACACCACATACCGATGCCTTGGGCGTAATCTCGATTGGTGTCGGTGGTTTGGAAGCTGAAAATGTGATGCTGGGCCGTGCCTCGTGGATGCGTCTGCCAGATATCATTGGGGTAGAGCTGGTCGGGCAACGTCAGCCGGGCATTACTGCAACGGATATCGTTCTCGCTTTAACCGAATTCCTGCGTAAGGAACGTGTGGTTGGCGCATATTTAGAATTCTTCGGTGAAGGTGCAGACAGCATGTCAGTCGGTGATCGTGCCACGATTTCTAATATGACCCCGGAATATGGTGCAACGGCAGCCATGTTCTATATCGATCAGAATACCATTGACTATCTGACTTTGACCGGCCGTGAGCCTGAGCAGGTGAAACTGGTTGAAACTTATGCCAAAGAGATCGGGCTTTGGGCATCGGAGATGACTCAGGCTGAATATCCGCGTGTGCTGCGTTTCGATTTATCCACCGTAACACGCAACATTGCCGGCCCATCGAATCCGCATGCACGTGTATCTACGGCAGATCTGAAAGAAAAAGGCATTGCCGGTAATCTGGAAGCTGCACGTGCACAAGAAGCAGAAGGTTTAATGCCGGATGGTGCGGTGATTATCGCTGCGATTACCTCATGTACCAATACCTCCAACCCGCGTAATACCGTAGCAGCCGGTTTGCTGGCACGTAAAGCCAATGAACTCGGCCTGACCCGTAAGCCTTGGGTGAAATCATCTTTCGCACCGGGTTCTAAAGCGGCTGCCCTGTACCTGGAAGAAGCCGGGGTTTTAAAAGATTTAGAAAAGCTGGGCTTTGGTATTGTGGCCTATGCATGCACCACCTGTAACGGTATGTCGGGCGCATTAGATCCAAACATCCAGCAAGAAATTATTGACCGTGATCTATACACGACTGCAGTATTGTCAGGTAACCGGAACTTCGATGGCCGTATCCATCCCTATGCGAAACAGGCTTTTCTGGCATCTCCACCGCTAGTAGTTGCTTATGCGATTGCCGGAACCATCCGTTTTGACATCGAAAAAGATGCTCTGGGCACAGACAAAGACGGTAATCCGATTTACTTAAAAGATATCTGGCCTTCGGATGAAGAAATTGATGCCTTGGTCAAAGAGTCGGTCAAGCCGGAACAGTTCAAGAAAGTGTATATTCCGATGTTTGATCTGGGTGAACGTAAAAAGGCAATAAGTCCGCTGTATGACTGGCGTCTGCAAAGTACCTATATCCGCCGTCCGCCGTATTGGGAAGGTGCACTGGCTGCACCGCGTACCCTCACCAACATGCGTCCATTGGCTATTCTTGGCGATAACATCACTACTGATCATTTGTCCCCATCGAATGCGATTGTGCGTGACTCGGCAGCAGGTGAATATCTGGCGAAAATGGGGGTACCTGAGGAAGACTTTAACTCTTATGCGACGCATCGTGGTGATCACCTGACTGCACAGCGTGCAACCCTGGCGAATCCGAAGCTGTATAACGAAATGGTGGTGCGTTCTGACGGTACCATCAAGCAGGGTTCAAAAGCGCGTGTAGAGCCTGAAGGCGAAGTGATGCGCATGTGGGAGGCGATTGAAACCTACATGAACCGCAAGCAGCCGTTGATCATTATTGCCGGTAAGGATTATGGTCAGGGTTCAAGCCGTGACTGGGCGGCGAAAGGTGTGCGTCTGGCAGGTGTAGAAGCCATTGTGGCAGAAGGTTTTGAGCGTATTCATCGTACCAATCTGGTGGGTATGGGCGTGTTGCCACTTGAGTTTAAGCCGGGTACGGATCGTAAGACTTTAGGTCTTGATGGTACGGAGCTGTATAGCGTGATTGGTAATATCGCGCCACGTTCGACTTTGACTTTGGTGATTGAGCGCTCAACCGATGATGGTAAGAACCAGATTATTGAAGTGCCTGTGACTTGCCGTCTGGATACTGAAGAAGAAGTGCATGTGTATGAAGCGGGTGGGGTGTTGCAGCGCTTTGCACAGGATTTCTTGGAAGGGAATGTGGCGTAAAATCAAACTGAAATAATTGATTTTATTGTAAAAAAACCTTACATTTATGTGGGGTTTTTTATTAAGAATAGGTTTTATATGACGTTGTCTTCAGGAAGTAGCTCAAGAATAAAGCCCACAGAAAATTTAAAAATTGTATTATTTGATGAAGTTAATGGTCTTTGTCCTAAATGTAATAAACCATTAATGAAGAATAAAAAAAGTCAATTAACTAAGCTATATGAAATTGCACATATATACCCTCATAGTCCTCATCCTCATGAAATTGAATTATTAAAAAATGAAATAAAATTAAATGAAGATTTAGATCATGAAGATAACTTGATCGCGTTATGTAGAGATTGTCATAAAATTTTTGATATACCACGTACGATCGATGGCTATAGAGAAATGATTGAAATTAAAAAAGAACTTCAACGAATTTCTAGACAAAAGAAACTTTGGCATGAGAATAAGCTTGATGATGAAATTAATGAGGTGATTGCTTCCTTAGTATTATTTAAAGGAGATGCTTCAGCTGAATTATCATTGACTGCAATGAAAATTGATGAGAAAGCTGATGAAAATCTAACTTTCATGATCAGATTGAAAATAAAGAATTATGTTCAATATTTCTATACTCATATAAAAAGTAGATTTGCTGAACTTGATAAAGTAAAGCCATATACCTCTGAGACAATTTTTAGTCAGGTCAAAACTTATTATCTTAAATTAAAAAAAGACGGTGCAGATCAGAATCAAATATTCAAGGCTCTAACGGAGTGGATTTATTCAGTAACCAATAATAAAGACAAAGAAGTTGCAGAAATTTTTGTCTCTTTTTTTATTCAAAATTGTGAGGTGTACTCATGATCACGCCAAATAAAAGTATTCCTCTTAAAGATTCTATTCTTTATAAATGTATTTATATATTAGAAAAAGATTTTGAAAGTATTTATTTAGTTGATTTATATAAAGCTGTAATTAGTAAATTTGATGGTATTGACGAGTTTTTATACTCTATTGATGTTTTATTTTTATTAAATTTAGTAGATGTTGATTTTGAATTAGGAAAAATATCAAGATGTTAATTTCATTAGAGTGTACTCAGCTTATTCAAAGTAAATTGATTTTTAATGATAGTTTAAATGTCTTGTTAGGTTCTAATGATGGTACTAACTCCATAGGTAAATCATCTGTTTTGATGCTGATAGATTTTGCTTTTGGTGGTGAAGATTTTTGTAAGCTTTGTTTTGATGTAATTGAAAATGTTGGTGAAATTGAGATAAGGGCAGAGTTTGTATTCAATGAAATTAGCTATAAATTTTTAAGAAATACTACCGAACCTGATAAAGTTATTTATTGTCATATAGATGGTGATGAGTCAATAAAAACGCTTGATGAATTTAAACGTTTTTTATCAATGGGGTATAGTTTACCTTTAAATTATCCTAGTTTTCGAAGTACTGTTAATCCTTATTTTAGGATTTGGGGTAAAGATAACTATAATCCTAATAGACCACTTCATTCTTTTCCTAACGAACCTTATTTAAAAATAAGAACACATTTACTAAAAATTTTCGAATATTATACTTTAGTTGATGATCTTGAAAAGAATAAAACTAAAATTGAAAATAAAAAGAAAACTATTCAAGGGATGTTTAACGAGGGATTTTTGCCAAATCTTAAAAAGAAAGAATTAACTTTAACAAAGAAGGAGCTGAGCTCACTGAGCACAAAACTAGATGAAATAAAACATGAAATTGAAATTTATGCTTTAAGTGTAAATGAAATTGTAAATAACAATAACCTGAAATTAAAGAAAGAAAAGACAGAATTGGAAAATCAACTGTTCCATAAAAAATCTCAATTATTAAGAATCGAGAATAATTTAAAATTTGGAAGTTATGCTAATGCTAAAAATTTTGAAAAATTATCATTATATTTCCCTAATATTAATGAAAACAGATTGTTGGAGATTGAGAAATTTCATATAGGAATTACAAAAATTTTAAAAGATGAAATACTCTCTGAAAAGAATAAATTAGATGAAAGTATTGCTCATTTAGAAGATAGCATTAAAAAAATAGATGAAGAGTTGAAAAAAACGCTTAAGGATTCAGATAAGCCAATTACACTTGTAGATACATTATTGGAACTTTCTATTCAAGAAAAAAAACTTAAAGATATTGTTTCATATACAGAATTAAAAGCTAATGTTGATTCAACAGTTATCATATTAAAAAGTGAAATTGATAAAAAAGTAATTGAGTGTCTTGAGAATATTCAAAATTTATTGAACAATGCAATGGCATTATATATTGATAGTTTTTATAAGGATCATCCTGCGCATCCAACTATTAAATTATCAGAAAAGAATTATGAATTTAGCCATAATGCAGATTCGGGAACAGGGAAGTCTTATGCAAATTTAATTGCATTAGATTTTAGCATTTTTGAACAGACTAAATTACCAGTATTAATTCATGATCTTATTCTATTTAAAAATATTGAAACTCATGCATTTGAGAAAATTTTAAAAACCTATGTTAAGTTTAATAAGCAGTCGTTTATAGCTGTTGATGAGTTGAAAAAGTATGATAATGAAATTATTGAATTGGTAAAAAATAAAACATTTTTAGAATTAAGTGCTAATAGATTAGCATTCAAAAAATCATGGAAGAAATTAAAATGAAACTTTTGTTTATTTATTGCAAAAATGACACCATAATTTTTAAAAATGACCAATAGACAATCATCATAAAAGGCATATACTAGTTCTACCATTTCTAAAACCATGGAGAACAAAGATGGTTACTGCTGGCGAAAAACCCGGAACAGGCTTCTATTTTTGTATTCAATGCGGACACCGCACCTACTTAGAAATTGGTACTGATCGTTTACCACCGTGTACCAAATGCCAAGGCAATCAATTTAACAATAAGAATGCCTAAGCAAAACAACTCAAACAGTTATCCTCTGTTTTGAATGAAAGCCCTATTACTCGATAGGGCTTTTTGCTATCTAAACATCCCTGTTTATAGTTTGAGATTGATTGAAATTTGATCAATAAAACCCCATATAAAAGTCTGGATTCACAGTTTTTAGGGTAGCTCAATTGCAACATTATCTTGATCTGAATCACGACTCAGGTGTTGCCAACTATGAGATTGGTAATGAGTTTATTCGGGTGCAATTCAAGAAAACCTCTAAAGTCTATACGTATAGCTATAGCAGTGCCGGTTATCAGCATGTCGAAAACATGAAACAGCTTGCCCAATATGGCGATGGGCTAAATGCCTATATTAATCATCATACTCGTCACCTGTTTGTACGCTAAAACTGGTCTGCTTCTTGCTTGGTTAATAGTGTGATCAAGGTAAATATTTTTAAAGAATAAATAGCTGCCTTGAAATAGTACCCGTGCATATAAAAGAGAGGACAGTCACCTATGGACATTAACGGGCATGCACCAGAATCAGGAAAATTAGATCAAAAAGCCCATTTTTATTCCGCATGGCCGCTTATCTTGATTCTTTTCGGAGGGGTGATTGGCTCACTATATGGTGTGATCGCCTATCTGCTTAATCTGAAAATCTATAGTTCTGAACTGACCAGACTCAACAAGGTTTTGGCTAATCTCCTTTGTGGGATGTCAGCCATCAGTGCCTGGTGGTTTAGTGCACAATGGATTCAGAGCAATTTCTTTCAATAAAATAGAAATTCTCTACTGAATATAAATTGCAATAAAGATCATTTTTACCGAATAAAAAAGCGTAAAAAAATGGAAATAGAATTTATTTCTCTTTATTTGGGTCAATATTGAAATAAATTTTCAGATTTAATCGAAATTAAAAAAACATAGGAAATTAATTCCGTCTATCTTTGCCTAATATAACTCTCAAGGGTGTGATGGGATCGGAAAGAGTAGCATGCTGTGAGCGGCGCAAAACGCGAGTGCAGTACGAACCCAAAAGGTCTCGATTCGGCTTAGGACGCTATAGACCAAAAGTTTATAGGCTATAAGATCAGGTCTTACAAAGAATGATAGTTGAAGTAAACCATTGCAAGTTTTCCCAACACCCTAAAAAATTCTCTGCTCAATTTAAATCATAAAAATTAAAATATATAAATCATTGTCTTATAGTTCATCTTCATTCCAATAAGATACAAATCAATTCTTCATTTTTCAAGATGATCTGCTATTTTAAAATCATGAGTTGTCCCGCAGGGGAATCAGCATGAATCTCGATATCTGGTTTCAGTTTTTAGTGTTTTGCACACTGATCAATTATGTCATTCTGATGATCTGGTGCATGCTGTTTGTATTTGCCCGAAACTGGATAAGACAAGTGCACGGCAAATGGTTTCGGCTGTCAGATGCCAGTTTCGATGTGATTCATTATTCAGGTATGGCACTCTATAAAATTGGAATTCTGCTATTTAATTTGACGCCCTTAGTCGCAATTTATCTGATGAATCAAGGCTAGGTACTCAACTGCGATTGAATCTTCGAGCGATAAGAATAAGACTGGCTCAGCATGAGTTTATCGTGAATGTATTGCGTGGCAGAATCAATAAAAACTAATAATATTTCAAAGGAGTTGAAGCATGAATCAATTCAAATCAGCACTGATTTTAGGTGCCTTGATCGGCTTGGGGATGATTATAGCAGGATGGATTCTGGGTCATAGTGCACTGAAAATTAAAGAGTATGAGCGCATAGTTTCAGTTAAAGGCTTGGCAGAACGCGAAGTCAAAGCCAATGTGGCGGTATGGCCAATCCGTTTTAATGCCGGTAGTCAGGATCTGGCCGAACTGTACGATATCATGCAAACCAATACCCAGGAAATTCAGACCTTTTTAAAAAATGAAGGGTTTAGCGCGGAAGAAATTACTAGTGCGTCCCCGAGTATCACCGACAAATACGCGCAGCAATATGGTGGTGATGCCAATGTGGCGCTACGTTATACTGCCAGCCAGACCATCACCGTCTATACCCACAAAATAGATAAAGTGCGTGTAGCACAAACTCGACTGGTGGCTTTGGGCAGAAAAGGTATTGCCTTTGCGGGAGATGATTCTGGACAAAGAACAGAATATCTATTTACCAAGCTGAATGACATTAAACCGGCGATGATTGAACAAGCCACACAAAATGCCCGCAGTGTGGCAGAAAAATTCGCTGCAGATTCAAAAAGTCGTCTGGGTAAAATCAAGTCCGCCAACCAGGGGCTGTTTAGTATTGAAGATCGCGACAGCAATACCCCATATTTGAAGAAAGTACGCGTAGTCTCAACGGTCGATTATTATCTGGCAGATTAAGCTGAGCTGGTCAGTGACTGTAATTGACAGCCTGAAAGCAGCTTGTTATTTTGCGCGCATTATTCCCGACGCTGTACCTAAAATGCCCATTAACCATGACTTTGTCTATTGTCCACCGCAAGAACCGCTGCGTATTATTTATGAAGATGATGATCTGGTGGTGATTGAAAAGCCGGCCGGATTATTGTCGGTTCCCGGGCGTTTACCTGAACATCATGACAGTGCCTATTTACGTGTGCTGGATAAATATCCGCAAGCCAAAATCACCCATCGTCTGGATATGGCCACTTCCGGTATTTTGATGTTCGCCAAACACCGCGATGCAGAAGTGGCAGTGAGTAAAATGTTTCAGGCACGTACGGTACATAAAAATTATGTCGCGCTGGTACAAGGCAAACTTGAAGGTGAGGGCAGCGTCGACGTGCCTTTAATTACCGACTGGGAAAACCGGCCGCGTCAGATAGTGCATTATGAACTGGGCAAGGCCGCCAAAACCTTGTATCAGGTCTTAGAATATTTACCCCAGCAAGACATTAGCCGGGTACTACTGACTCCAATTACTGGCCGTTCCCATCAGTTGCGAGTGCATATGCTGCATATCGGTCATCCCATTACTGGTGATAAAATTTATCATCCTGAACCTCAACGCAGCCCTTTAAATCGTATGGCTCTGCATGCCAGTTATCTGTCCTTTACCCAGCCTTTGAGTGGTATTCTGGTTGAGATCAAGGCTGATATTCCATTCTGATTTATTTTATTGAATAGTTATCTCGTCATATATCCGGGTTTTAAACTCATAAACATGATGATGATCATGCCATTAACATGAGTTGGCCGAAGAGAAAAATGTGAGAATTTGTTTCCGCCACAGCTACAAAAAAGTATCTAGGCAAGCCTGTTTCAGTGAAATTCGTGTATTGATCAGTTGCCTTTTGGGCTGATGATGAATCATATAAATTTTTAATGCTCGGTATATATTTTGAGGAAATACTTAAAGATTTCTATTTTAAAAGTTTTTCCCTATACCCTTGATGCCTTTATTTCCCTAGGTGTTAATTTTTCCATCATTATTTTTAAACTTTAAGAATATATCCTTTGATATAAAAAATATCGTAAGTTGTTTTAGAAGGAAGGTGGTTTGGACTAATTATTAGCCCATCAGGAATGACATATCCTTAATAATAATTATAGAAAAATAAAATGAATGAATGACTTAGTGATGACCAATGGCTTTGATTACCTGCCAAAAATGATGCAAAATCAACCAATACTTTATAATAATTTTTTTAAATTAATAATTTAGGGCAATGCCCGGGGTTAAAGGAAAGAACGATGCTCAATATAGCTCTCTTCGTTCTCGCGAGTGTTCTGCTATTTGCTTTGTTATGGAGTTTGAAGGGACAGACTTCACTACGTAACAATATCCAGTTTTTACAGGAGAATCTGGATCATTCACGTAGCAAGCTGACAGATTATGAAACTCAAGTCGATGAATTGAATTATGAAATCACCCAATTACGGGTACAGAATGGCAGTTTAAACATTGCGCTGAATAAATACAGAAAATATCAGGATATCTGGAATATCGAGCAATACATTGTTAACCGGACCTTGCAGGCCGAAAACTTTGTTGAGGTGACCAAGCTGGATGCCTCGATCATGATCGATGATCTGAAGGCTTATATTGCAAGAGTCAAAGATTATCTTGTCCAGTTTCAGGCGCAGGCCATAGCCGAGATTGAGCAGCAAGCCCGAGAAAGTTTACAAGGCTATTATGAACAGGCCAGGCAGCAGCATCGCCTGCAGGAAGTATTGAGTGCTTTAGAGCATAAAATACAGGAGAAGCGCTTTGGTTTACAGTTTTCAGCTTCCCACCTTTTAAAGCAGTTGCTTGAGGATTATGGCGAAATAGATGCGGCTCGGCATCTGCGTCATGTCCGTGAAAGTATTCAGCAAGCCATAGAAACACAGCAGGTGGCGAACTGTAATTATGTCGATGATAACCGCCGTCGAAGTACGATAGAGATCCTCAGTCTGGCTTTCAACAGTAAAGCAGATTTATACCTCTCCCAATTAAGCCCAGACAATCTCGCCGAGATGCTGCAGGCCTTAAAGAATGATTATGTATTACTGAATTATACTGGGCAGGCATTGAGTCAGGCCATGATTCAGGAATCTTATCTTGACCTGCGTTTAGAGGAGCTCAAGTTTGCTGCAATGCTGTTGCAACTGCGACAAAATCACCCGCATCCACAGATTGCCTAGATGATGAAGGCTACAGGTCTAAACGATTTTTCTGGAACATTCTGATGGCCACATATTGCTTTAAACCCTGATATTTTGAGGATTTTTAGTTTGAAGGAGTGGATCAGTTATTCATTTTATATGTATAAAAATCATGTGTTTATTTATGGTTAAAAGATAATATTTTTTGTCTTGTTCTCGATAATTGTACAAAAATCAGCTAATCTTAAATGCAGAATAAAACAGCATCATAATAAGGATACTTCTATGTCACGTGATTACAATCAATTTCCTGACGATGAAAATGGCAATGTACTGTGGCAAATGCATCAGGATGGCGACGACCTGCAGGAAGCACACGAGATTGAATTTTCGATTGCCTTTGCGGATGAAGCACAGGCGGATCGTTGTGCCCTGCATCTATTAAAAGAAGAGCAGAAAATCAGCCTGTTTCAGGATGAAGAAAGCGATACCCTGGAATGGATCATCACGATTTATGTGTATATGGAGCCAGCTTACGAAGATATTGTGGATCTGGAGCAATGGTTCAGTAAAATCGCTGCACAATTTCAGGGCGAATATGATGGCTGGGGTTGTATGGCCTACGTCTATGACGATGAGCTGGATGAAGAAGAAAGTAGCCTGCGCAGCAGCTGATCCAACCTATACTTAAATGATTTAAATAAAAAAAACCGGGATTACCGGTTTTTTTGTCTGTTCAATACAATTTTTATGCAAAAAACTTGAATTCGCACATAGATACATACTCATTATATATGGCCAGATAAAAACTGGATAAAATGACCGAGATGAGTTTTCAACTCAAGCTGATCATTTACTATAAATGCAGGGACTATCCCTCAATATAAAAATAATAAGAATAAATAAAGGACAGGACCAAATGAGTTACACCTTAAAAATGCATCGTGTGTTCAGTGCACCACCGGAGCGGGTGTATCGTGCCTTTGTGCATCCGGATGCATTGGCGAAATGGTTGGCACCGCATGGCTTCATTGCCAAGGTTGAACATGCGGAAATCAAACCCGGTGGCCGCTATAAAACCACTTTTACCAATTTCTCTACCGGTACCCAGCATCATTTTCACGGCATTTATCATGAAGTTGTTCCTAACCAGTTATTGCGTTACACCGATCAGTTTTCTACCCCGGACCTAGAGGGTGGAATAGAAGTCACCGTCATCTTTGAAAAAGTATCAATCGGCACCAGTTTACATATTATTCAGGTAGGTTATCCGGATGTGGTACCACCGGCGGTGTGTCATTTGAGCTGGCAGGAATCACTGCAACTCTTATCTTTACTGGTTAATCCACAGATATCAGATCATTGATTTCTTCAAGCTCAGGTGCTGGTTGCATTCCAGCTTTTCTGGTAATTAGCGCTGCCTGCAAAGATGCTATACTGTACGCTTATTTGTTTGTTTATTTAATTTTTCTCTTTTTCGAGGTTTTTATGGGTCTGCCAAACTGTCCAAAATGTCAATCTGAATATACCTATGCAGATGGCGATCTACTTATCTGTCCTGAGTGTGCACACGAGTGGAAAGAAGGCGAAATCACTGAAGAGCAAGTGATCATTAAAGATGCTAATGGCAATGTGCTGGCAGACGGCGATAGCGTAACGGTCATTAAAGACCTGAAAATCAAAGGTTCATCTTCAGTGGTAAAAGTGGGTACCAAAGTGAAAAGTATCCGCTTGTTGCCGGATGCGGCCGATGGGCACGATATCGATTGTAAAATTGAAGGCATTGGGCCGATGAAACTGAAATCTGAATATGTAAAAAAAGCTTAACTTGATCTTGGCTAAAGAAATCTGTTGAGAAATAACATGGCTGATTTAGCCTATTATTTCTCAATATTGCCATAAATGCTGGGCTGCCCATTTTTGTAGCGCCCTGATCCTTACCTTTCTGATTCGAGACCCCTTCAATGCCACACCTGCATCTGGAATATTCTGACAATCTGCAACACATCGAGATCAAGCCTTTATTGGTCGCGATCCATCAGGCACTTGTGGGCGCCGGCTATGTCAGCGATCCCAATGATTTAAAAAGTCGTGCAATTATGCAGCAGGATTATGTGATTGGACTGGATGTTGTGACAGACCAAGCTTATGTGCATGCCAAAATTTCCCTGTTAAGTGGACGCAGTGTCGAAGTACGTCAGGCAATTTCTGAATTGGTACTCGATCTGATGCAGCAATATATTGCGCCCCAGCCGGGCTTAAACATACAGCTCTGTGTGGAAATCATTGAAATGCCAAAGCAGACTTATAGTAAAGTTGTTATTTGAATGCTGGCGTTGACAGGAGGATGGGATAAGAATCAAATGTATTAAAATTTTATCAATTGCAGTTTGAAAATAATAATTAATAAATAATAAAGCTAACTGGTCTGCAAGGAATTCCTGTTTTCCTTTCTGCAGACTTTTAAAAAATCTATTTTTAAATGATGTTTTATGTCATTTACAGACAGGAGAGAAAAGCTCTAAAGTAGATTTCGATTGCTGCTGCTTCCTGAATCATCCAATCATGAAACAGCATGCTCATTCTGAGAGAAATAAAAATAATTGTATAAATGATGTCAGGTGAGTTTTGGCGGATCAGGTAGTAAAGAGAGTGAAGCGAGAACAGCGCTTTAACATAAGCAGAATAATAAAAAACAAAAGATCAAAAATCCGGTGAGATGAGTGAGCCGCGATTTAAGGTCTGAATTGTCCGGTTAAGGGGAATTTTATGCAAGTTTTTGGCAATCAACAATTGGCTCGGGAAGTCATGGCATTTCTTCGAGAATGGGACAATGCCATAGCCAGACTCGAAATTCAGGATATTATTGAATTGTGCCGGCCCGATATCCGTCTGGTTGATATCAGTATGGAGGTGAAAGGTGTCGAAGCCTATCAGGCCCTCTGGCAACAATATCGACGCTTTATGCCCGAAGGAATACGTGTAGAACGGCAGAATATAAACATTCATGTCACGCATGATCTGGCCATGGTAGATGGCTATGTGCGAGTCAACTATGCGGTGATTGAACCGATTTTTCAATTAGGCTGGTGTCGGGTGAGCATGTGCCTGAGCAAGCAGCAGGGCAAATGGCAATTATTGCATCAACATACCTCAGTTCCGGTACAGCTTGAAACCCGGAAAATGCGCCGGATCAAAAGCGTGAGTTAAGCCACCAGGCTGAAAAGATTTAAATGAAATATCTTTGCAAATGATTACAGGAATACCTTTGTAACAAAAATAGAGAAAGTCCTAAATTGTGTTGAAGGAATAATAGTTTAGGACTTTTCAGGTGGCTAACAACAAGAACAGTCAAATACAACCCCGATCAAGCAACCTGCAACAGCAGAATGAAGTATTCATGCCGGATCAGTCCGAACAGCAGCGCACCCAACATGCACTCAGAATGATGGCTGGCTTTGTGATTGCTGCCGTCGTGATAATGGCACTATATTTTGGCCGTGATATTTTTCTCCCTCTGGCCTTGGCTATTCTGCTGGCATTTTTGCTCTCGCCACTGGTTTCCCGTCTAAAACGCTGGGGCTGTCCTCAATGGGCCGCAATTGGCCTGGTTATGTGCCTGACCTTGTCATTTTTGGGGGGTACTGCAACCTATCTGGGGGTACAGCTTGGCAAGCTGAGTCAGGAGCTGCCGCAATATCAGGACACCATCCAGAAAAAACTGAATATGCTCAAGGACTATCGTCAGGGGCCGAGTATGTGGGATGGCGCAATCCAGACCTTTGACACGGTAGAGAACTCGATAGAAGTTCCAGATCAGGAAAAAGACGACCCGAATGTCCAGAATGTCAAAGTAGTAGGCCTGGAACCCTCGAGTGAAGAAGCTGCACTGGACTGGTTAAATAAAATCCTGAATCCGCTGGCCATTATCGGGATTGTGTTCCTGTTCATGGTATTAATTTTACTCAATCGCAAAGACCTGCATGACCGCTTTCTGAAGCTCTTGGGCGGTAATTTGAATATCGGAACCGATGCGCTTGATGATGCCGCCAAAAGTATCGGAACCTATTTGCGCATGCAGCTGCTGGTCAATGTGACCTATGGTATTCCCATGGCGATTGGACTGCTGGTGATTGGTGTGCCGGCAGCGATCATGTGGGGACTGATCGCGGTAGTTATGCGTTTTGTGCCCTATGTTGGCCCGATCGTTTCAGCTATTTTTCCGATTACGCTGGCCTTCGCCGTTGATCCGGGCTGGGACATGGTGCTATGGACTGTAGCCTTGATACTGGTGCTGGAACTTATCAGCAATAACGTGATTGAACCGTGGCTCTATGGGGAAAGTACCGGTCTGTCTACTTTGGCAATTATTCTGGCTGCCACGTTCTGGACCACTCTCTGGGGACCGGTGGGGCTAATCTTGTCGACGCCTTTAACTGCCTGTCTGCTGGTTTTGTCCAATTATGTGCCGGCACTGGGTTTTGTCAAAACCCTGCTCGGCAGTACGCCAGTATTGTCCCCCTCCGAGCGTTTTTACCAGAGACTGGTGGCTGATGAAGTCAATGATGCAATGCAGGTAGCCAATGATTACATCTGTGCGCAATTGCCAAAAAAGCCCAGTGCAGAAGAGGTGGCTCGTCGTGTACAAATGTTCTATGGCGAAGTGGCTATTCCAGCCATTCGCATTTATTCGCAAGGACATGATAGCGATGTTACTGCCGAACACCGGTTGCGCCTTTATCAGGGCTTGCAGTTCTTTAATCATGCGTTTCAAAAAGCTTATCCGAGCAAATTAAATGCTGAGCAGCCCGAAGTCTATTGCGTTGGTGCGCGTTGGGAAATTGATACCCAAATTTCTGCCATGTTGGCGCACACCCTGAATCTTAAACAGATTGCTGCCCGGAATGATCCGAATGTGCTGATTCAATCGGGCGAATCTGAAAAGGGCATTGTATTGCCAGCTTCAACCAAAATTTTATGCGTGTCGATTTTTCATCATGCGCCTGCGGCACAGATTCGTTTGCTAAAATATAATTTGGAACAGCAATATCCTGATTTGAAAATCATTTTTGCGAC
The DNA here is from genome assembly GCF_048147925.1 of Acinetobacter sp. 226. Taxonomy (NCBI): domain Bacteria; kingdom Pseudomonadati; phylum Pseudomonadota; class Gammaproteobacteria; order Moraxellales; family Moraxellaceae; genus Acinetobacter; species Acinetobacter sp. 226. The sequence goes on from NZ_JAYWYX010000019.1 coordinate 62,596, forward strand.
TTGGGGTGTGACACAGCTAGAGCTTCTGGATGAACTGCAACAACGTTTTGAGCTGGAGGCACTGGTCAATAATGTCGATGATCTGATTCTGACTGTCGAGACTTATACCTTGGATGAAGGGGAAAGCTGGTTTGATAATCTGGAGATCAAGAATGAAAAAGAACGACAACAGGCTTTAAATGAATTGGGTTTATTGGATCATCGTCATCAGATCCTTTATAAACAATATATTGAAGAAGCCCGTCAGGCCTTTGACGTTGATTACGCACAAATTTCCTGGCTGAATCAGCATGAAATGTATATTCCGGTCAGTCCTTTTACCCAAGAACCTGTAGCAACCCGACAAATGTGCAAGGATTCAGTCTGCACTCATCTGCTCTATCAAAATGAGCCTTTGGTGATAGAAGACTTGCAGCGTGACCCACGCTTTCCACATCTGTCAGAATTAAGACAGCAGCATATCCGTTTCTATGCCGGGGTACCCTTAAAAGATAAAAATGGAATTGCGCTGGGGAGTCTGTGTCTGCTGGACAAACGGCCGAGACAGATGCAGACGGAAGATATGATTTTGCTTAAGGCTTTGGCACAGGATTTAATGGCAACCCTGAGCAATGAGCGCAAGAAAAAAGATAAACAGAAGCAGATTGAAAAGATGCAGCCAGCCAGCTCGGCAAGCGTTTTAAAAAAGGACTAAATACTAAATGATGAAACAAAAATGGATCTACAGCATCAAAACCATGAGTATCACATTCGCCTTGACCAGTATCAGTTCATTGAGTATGGCAGCTATTCAGGGTCTGCATTTTTCACATAAAGACTGGGAAATTGCCTGTGATAATACCGGGACCTGCCGTGCTGCCGGATATCAATCCGACTCAGATATGGATCGGCCTGTTTCGGTGCTATTAGAACGTGCTGCGGGTGTGAACAGTAACATCAAAGCTCGGGTCCAGATTTTTCCCTTAACGATGGCCACGCCCACACGACAGCTTCAGTTGCAAATTGCCAATACAGCTTATGGCATGATTGGTCTGAATCGGGAGGGAATAGGGCAACTCAGTACTGATCAAACGCGAGCCTTGCTAAAAGCTGTACAGGGAACAGCTCCAGTTGTATTTAAGAATATGCAATCACGTTGGAACTTATCGGCCGCTGGAGCCAGTGCCGTTTTACTCAAGATGGATGAATTTCAGCGTCGACTTTCTACACCCTCAGCCTTGATCAGGCCAGGAAAAAAGTCTGATCAGGCGGTCCTCAAAGCCGCAGCGATACCGAAAATTCAGATACCAAAATATCAGTCAGGCAAAATCACTCAAGCGAAACTGAATACAGCAGCCAGTCAGCAGATAATTCGAAAACTGCAAGTGACTACCAACGAGGATCAATGTGATTTGCTGTTTAGCCAGAATTTTATGTCGGATGATGTCATGACCATTTATCCCATCAATGTTCAAAATCAGCTGGTTCAGATTCCATGCTGGCGCGGGGCTTATAATGTGGGCAGTGGTTTTTGGCTGATGGACCAGAGCAGGCAGTTGAAGCAGCTGGTGACAACTTCGGGAGAAACCTTTAATAAAGGTCAGATATTTTCCGGGCAAAAAGTACGCGGTTTGGGCGATTGTGTTCGTCAGGACCAATGGGCCTGGAATGGCAAGAAATTTGTTAAAAGCTTCAGTAGTCTGACCGTACAATGCAAAGGCTTTGCTGGTGGTGCCTGGAATTTACCGACCTATGTAAGCAAAGTCATTTATCCGGCCAAATAGTCTTATTTAAAAAATAGCAGCGATAAAAAAAGCCTGACGCATTCAGGCTTTTTAATTTTAAATCATGTGATCTTAAAAACGCTTTGGAATTCTCTGGCCATTTGGAACAGGAATTTCAGCATTTTTTAATACCCCAAATAGCCAGGTTTCAGCATACTGTACTGCAGTTTTTAACTGATCACCCATGGCCAGACGTCCGGCTATGAAACTGGCCAGTGAACAGCCTGAACCATGATATTCACCTGGCAAACGGGGACAACGGGTTTCGTTAATCAACTCACCTGCAATATACAGGCTGTTCTGAATATAATCAGGCGTATCTTCATGGCCACCTTTGACCAAAACCGCCTTTGCACCCATTTCAAATAATTTTTGAGTGGCCAGTTTGAGGTCTTGTTCACCGGTCAAGGCACGCAGTTCAACTGTATTTGGCGTTAGGATGGTGGCCAATGGAATAAGCTGGGTAAATGCTTTGACTAACGTTGCCTGATTGCCCAGTGAACCACCACTATTGGCGACCAAAACCGGATCCAGCACATACAGATAATCTGGATGTGCAGTCAGAAATTCGGCCAGAGCCGCGATATTGTCTGTAGTGCCTAACATGCCGGATTTTACGCAACGAATGGGCAGGTCATTTACCACCGCATTGGCCTGTGCCAATAGTAATTCTCTGGAAGTGGCTTCGAAACCAAAAACCTGCTGTGAATTTTGAATGGTGAGGGCTGTGCAGGCAATTGCTGCATGTGCACCACTTTGACCAATGGCTTCAATATCTGCTTGAAGGCCGGCTCCACCTGAAGGGTCTAAACCGGAAAAGCAAAGTACGGTAGGGCGCAAAATGATGTCCTTCATTCACTAAAATTGCATTAGTATAGGCAAATTTGAATGAACTCTCGATATTAATTTATATCGGTGCCGATGAGAGGGGATGGGTAGTGATTAAGAATATTTTAATTGATCTGGATGGGACATTAACTGACCCGAAAGTGGGGATTACGACGTCTGCGCGTTATGGTCTGGAAAAGATTGGTCATCCGATTAGTGACGAGATCAATATTGACTGGATTATTGGCCCTCCCTTAAAAGCCTCGCTGGCCAAAATCTTAAATGTTGAAGCCGATCATGTTCTGGCCGAGCAGGCTCTGATGGCTTATCGGGAGCGCTTTGCAGTCAAGGGTCTTTATGAAAATCATGTTTTTGAGGGTGTAACAGAAACCCTGGCAGAACTGAAACGCCGGGGCTATCGCTTGTTTGTCGCTACGGCAAAACCGACAGTGTATGCCAAACAGATTCTGGAGCATTTTGATCTGGCCCAGTATTTTACAGAAATTTATGGCAGTGAGCTGAATGGCGAGCGAACCAATAAAGCTGAGCTGATTCAGTATATTTTAGCGCAGCAACAGTTGCAGGCCGATCAATGCATGATGGTCGGTGACCGCGAGCATGACATTTTTGGTGCCCGTCAAAATGGTATGGAGACTATTGCGGTAAATTATGGCTATGGCAGTCAGCAAGAATTAGCACTGGCACAACCTAAATATCAAATAGACCGCTTGAATCAGTTGCTAGATTATTTTAAATAAACCCTAATTTTTGCTTATTTTATTTGAGCTGATTTTTAGAGAGGTGATGTCTATAAGCTGCTTTATTTATAGCAAATATACTATCTGGCAACCAGTTCTCTTATGATGAAATTATAAGCCGTATTAGCATCCTGCAGGCCATAGAGTTTTTTTATGGGTCGAATATTTAAAGCGTCAAGAACCAGCTCGATGCCAGCACAACCATAATGACGATCATCAGAAAAATTTTGATGATCGTCAGGCGATGTTGGGAGGGAAGACTGGCTTGGGTCAGCGCATTTCCTGCGTGATCAAACAGGATGACATTTTGCACCTTACTTTCATAACCGAGTTCGAGCAAAGCGCGCTTTTCAACTTCAGTTAAACCATCTTCCGGCAAATCCATGATTTGCAGCAATGCTATAGGGCTGAATAGCCTTTTCATGACCGGTGAGGGTAACAGCTGTTTTAGGGTCACTGCGGCTGCATCAAAGTCGGCAATAATACTCCGGGGATGGTCATAAGGTACATCCGGTAGGCGTGTATGTGTGATCGTGCCATCTATATCCATTAGCTGCATTTTGTCTTTATAAATTTGCACCCATACAGCATCTGGAAATTTTACTAATTGTTCTTGCAGCATTGGTAAGGTCTGATTTTGTTGATATTTACCCACTAAATAAGCGATAAACGTCTCTAGCATCAAGACGGGATTTGTAAGGTTCGGTTATTTGGCAGGAGGACCATATTTATTGTTTTGTGGTTTGGTTTCAGTTGCCCACCACCAGATCAATACAAGAACACCAATCACGGTAAGCATCAGTAATTGCCACCAACCAGAGCGTCCAATATCATGTAAACGACGCGCGCCAACTGCCAGACTCGGGACCAGAAGTGCCAGATTAAGCAGGCTATTTACTATGGGTTCAGTGCCTAAAACTGTATCTATGACCTCAGCAATAATGCCTAAAATTACACAAAACAGCATAAAAAACCAAAATTCTTTACGGCGTGCCCGGCCAGAAAAATTTGCATAGTTGGTCAGACATTTTACAAACCAGTCAATGCTGCTGTAGTTTTCCTCGGCCTGATCCAGATTGGAATATTTACCGAGCTCACTGGAAATTTTTTCCCCGAGATAAATGGAATTGCCCAGAGCCAGATAAACATCAGCGGCTTCACCCGCGCTGTTTACGATAAAATCGACCCGATCCCCGCGTGATGGCGGACGTTCTGCACGCCAGTCTGCACCATTAAAAGTATAGTGCTGGTTATCATCCCCCGAGATCACCCCGGTATTGTTTTGAATAGAAAAATTAAGGATTGAGCCTTTCATACTGGTTCTCGTCTATTAAGCTGGATTATTGTTTTAACGCGAGGTAATTTCTTATCAGAATAACTTTAGCATAACCTGATTTTTAAAAATTCATAGTGAAATGGCAGCAGGTTTCTCATATATTCAGAAGCGTTATAGCCTCAGTACTTCGATCTTCAATTCAGGAAAAATGGAGATACCGGATTATTAAGAATAAAGAAGGTAAAACAGTAATCCAGCTGATTTATTTGTGAAGTTTTTATCAGAAACTCAAGCTCAATTTATTCTGTAAATATCAACTTTTATATTTAGGGTATGGTTTTAAGTCTAAATATGTAACGTCATAATAAACAGGTAGTTAGGGTTTTTGTATTTACAAAAAATATATAATAATATTAATAATAACAACATTTTGTTCATGTTTTTAATTTATTAGTAACAATTTTTAAAAACCAACACGCATACAATAAGAAACTTCATATTTTGTGATGAGGGTATCACATTTAATGTATTTCTCCCCATTATCCAAAGCCATTTATCTTTGCTGTGCTTCTCTACTCTTGACTACGACAGTTACGCATGCCGAGACTGCTTTCAGTACAGAAAGCCCATGGATGTTAGGTGACTGGAACGGGCAACGTACCCAGTTGCAACAACAAGGTTATGATTTCAATTTTGGTTATACCGGTGAAATGGCAAGCTTGATTGATGCCCAGAAATCTTCAAGCCATGCAACTGAATATGCAGACCAGTTTGTTTTTGGGGCTCATCTGGATCTGGCAAAAATTGCAGGCTGGCAAGATACCGAAGCGCAAATTACTGTCACCGAGCGTAATGGTCATTCCCTTTCTCAAAGCTCTGCTGCTTTAAATAGTCATTTGAGTTCAGTGCAAGAAGTCTGGGGCCGTGGTCAAACCTGGCGTCTGACTGATTTATGGATCAAGAAGAAATTCCTGGAACAAAAACTGGATGTGAAAGTCGGACGCTTCGGTGAGGGTGAAGACTTCAATAGTTTTGACTGTGATTTCCAGAACCTGGCACTGTGTGGCTCCCAAGTCGGGAACTGGGTTGGTGATCAGTGGTACAACTGGCCGGTAAGCCAATGGGCAGCACGGGTCAAATATAACATTAGCCCTGAACTTTATGCCCAGGTCGGTGTCTATGAATATAACCCTGAGAATCTGGAACGTGGTAAAGGATTTAACCTGAGCACAGATGGTTCCAAAGGAGCAATGCTTCCTGCAGAAGTAGTCTGGACACCGAAAGTGGGCGTACAAAAATTGCCGGGTGAATACCGTGCTGGTTATTACTACAGCACAGCGGAGGCTGGAGTCATTTCCAATCCGGAGCAAACCGATCATCACCATGGGGGCTGGGTAGTGGTCAAGCAGCAATTCACTGCACATGACGGAGATACTTCGCGTGGTTTGACCGGCTTTTTAAATGCAACAGTGCATGATTCCAAAACCAATAGTGTCACCGATATGCAAAATATCGGGCTGGTTTATAAGGGTGCCATGGATTCACGTCCTCAAGATGAAATCGCACTGGGTATTGCACGGATCAATATGAATGACGATGTCATTGGTAACCATCATCAAGAAGTCGATGCAGAAATTTATTATGGTTTGCATGCCACCACCTGGCTCACCATTCGCCCGAATCTGCAATATGTTCGTCACGTCGGCGCATATAAAGATGGTGAAAATGTCTGGGTAGGTGGAATCAAGTTCAACACATCATTCTAAAAACAGTTTTTAGTTGCAAATACACTATTGAATCTCTAGGTCTTCTATTGCTTTGATGAGTAATGCCTGCTTAAGACAGTGATGTATTTCTAACTAAGAATTTAACAATAAGGGTGCTTATGCCGGTCTGGTACATGAGCTTTCAAAAAAAATTTTATAGGCGTTCGATATGAATACTTCATCTTCAGGTTCGGTATGGAGAACGATTTTAGCAGTCATTGCCGCTGTTTTCGGTGTAGGACTGCTGATTGGAGGGATTTATCTTGCAGTACTGGGTGGGTCTTGGTACTACATCATTGCAGGTATACTCTTTATTGCGACCGCAGTTCTGTTATATCAACGGAAGAGCGCTGCACTCCTGGTTTATGCTGTATTCGTTTTGGCAACGGTGGTGTGGGGGCTGTGGGAAGTCGGTTCAGATTTCTTTGCACTTGCACCGCGTTTGGATATTTTAGGTCTGTTTGGTCTGGCCCTGCTGATTCCGGCGGTAACACGCGGTTTTGATCACAGCAAAGGTGCGAAAATTGCCCTGGGCAGTTCACTGGCCATTACCATCGCTGTCATGATTTATTCTGTATTTAATGACCCGCAAGAAATTCGCGGTGAATTAAAATCCCAGCAGCCTGCAGCCCACCAGCCAATCCCCGGTGTGGCAGATGAAGACTGGCCTGCTTATGGCCGTACCCAGTCCGGTTTACGGTATTCACCCTTAAAGCAGATTAATACTGAAAATGTCAAAGATTTGCAGGTGGCTTGGGAATATCACACGGGCGAATTCAAGACTGAAAATGACTCGGGCGAAACCACCAATCAGGTTACTCCAATCAAGGTGGGTGACAACATGTACATCTGTACCACTCACCAGAAATTGACTGCGCTTGATCCGGCAACTGGTAAGGCGAAATGGACTTATGATCCAAAACTAAAAGCTGATCATACCTATCAGCATTTAACCTGCCGTGGTGTGTCTTATTATGATGTCAACAATACGGCTGGTTTTGAAACCAGTCTCGCTTCGAAAAAAAGCAGCTCTGCTGAATGTCCACAAAAAGTCATTTTACCGGTCAATGATGGGCGTCTGGTTGCGGTAAATGCAACCACCGGTAAAGTCTGCTCTGACTTTGGTAAAAATGGTGAAGTTGACCTGCAAAAAGATATGCCATTCCCATATCCGGGCGGTTATATTCCAACCTCACCGCCTGTAGTAACCGGCACCACTATTATTATTGCGGGTTCAACCACAGATAACTATTCAACTGAAGAACCGTCGGGTGTGATCCGTGGTTATGATGTCAATACCGGTGAACTGCTTTGGGTATTTGACACAGGTGCTGAGGATCCGAATTTAATTCCTGCACCGGGTCAAAAATTTGTACATAACTCTCCAAATGCTTGGGCACCTTTGGCCTATGATGCAGAGCTGGACATCGTCTACGTACCGACGGGTGTCGGTACCCCGGATATTTACGGTGGTCACCGTACTGAACTGGACGAGCGTTATGCCAACTCGATGCTGGCCCTGAATGCCAGTACAGGTAAACTGGTGTGGAATTTCCAGACCACACATCATGATTTGTGGGATATGGACGTGCCGTCACAGCCGACATTGACCGACATCAAAGACAAAAACGGGAATATGATTCCGGCTATTTATGTCTTGACCAAAACCGGAAATGCCTTTGTGCTGGACCGCCGTAATGGTAAAGCGATTGTGCCGATTACTGAGAAACCGGTACCACAATCTGTGAAACGCGGACCTCAAACCAAAGGCGAGTTCTATTCTAAAACTCAACCCTTCTCTGACTTTAATCTGGCGCCACAAGATAAATTGACCGATAAACAGATGTGGGGTGCGACCATGTTTGACCAGTTGGTCTGCCGTGTTGCGTTCCATAAACTGAATTACGATGGCATTTATACCCCACCTTCTGAAAATGGCACTCTGGTCTTCCCGGGTAATTTGGGCGTGTTCGAATGGGGTGGTATGTCGGTCAATCCGGACCGCCAAATTGCACTGACCAATCCGATTGGTCTGCCATTTGTATCAAAACTGATTCCTCAAGATCCGAACCGTCCTAAGACGGCTAAAGGTGCAGGCACAGAAGCCGGCGTTCAACCGATGTATGGCGTGCCTTATGGCGTTGAAATCAGTGCGTTCCTGTCTCCGTTTGGGCTGCCGTGTAAACAGCCGTCTTGGGGCTTTGTTGCAGGTGTGGACTTAAATACTCATGAAGTGGCCTGGAAACGCCGCATCGGTACCATTCGTGACAGTATGCCAGGCATTCCATTGCCGCCATTCAAAATGGGTGTGCCGATGCTGGGTGGACCTATTTCAACTGCGGGTAATGTAATGTTTGTGGGTGGAACTCAAGATAACTATATCCGTGCCATTAATGTGAACAACGGTGATGAGTTGTGGAAAGGCCGTCTACCTGCAGGTGGTCAGGCTACGCCAATGACTTATGAAGCCAATGGCAAGCAGTATGTGGTCATTATGGCGGGTGGTCATGGTTCCTTTGGTACCAAGATGGGTGACTCTCTGGTGGCTTATGCCTTGCCAGACAATAAGTAACTGACTCTCTGTTGTTGTATGGGAAAGCCTGATTCGTCAGGCTTTCCCATCAGTCTTTTTATAAACCGTTAGAATATTAAAGAAAATCATGTGGGTTGCACGATATTGAGTGAAGTAAACAAAGATTTTGATAAATTGCCTTGATATGTGACTTCTATTGATCACGCAGCTTAAAACTAAATTTTCTACCTGTATTCTGATCAAGCAAACTCGATCTACTGATCATTGAAGATCAAACCGGCTTATACAATTAATCATGTGATGTGCTTCGGCAGCTTATGAGTTTTCTAAGTCACATAGATAACTGGAACCTACAAAATATGCAGCATCAATTTCGACATCTCCCTGTAAAAACCACATTATCCTGTTTAATCGCCTGTATGAGCCAGACGCTGTATGCTGAAAATACTGCTACAGAAGTGCAAAAACTTGCGCCTATTATTGTTCAGGCGACCCGAACTGACCGGGAGAAGTTGAGCACGCCTGCATCGGTTTATTATCTGGAGCAGGCACAACCAGAGAACAGCCTGAATGTGAACCTTTCGGAAACATTAAAAGGCGTTCCAGGACTGCAGTTAAATAACCGTGAAAACTATGCCCAGGATTTGCAAATTTCGATGCGTGGTTTTGGTGCGCGTTCCAGTTTTGGTGTACGGGGTGTGCGTTTATATGTGGATGGAATCCCTGCAACGATGCCGGATGGACAGGGACAAACCTCGAATATTGATTTGAACAGTCTGGAGCATATTGAAGTATTGGGTGGTGGATTTTCATCACTGTATGGCAACTCTTCCGGGGGAACGATTTTAACCACTACAAGGGAAGGGCAAGGCGCTGACTCAATTGAACTGGGGCATTCTGCAGGGAGCCAGAACAAAGGGCAGACCAAGCTGGTTTTGCAAGGCGGTTCAGAAAATGCCGATGAACCAGCTTATATCATCAGCTCATCTTATTTTGATACCGACGGCTATCGGGAGCATAGCGGCGCGCATAAAATCCTGAGCAATGCCAAGCTGACTTGGGACCTGGAGGACGGCTCTAAAATTAACTGGATTAATAATTACGTTAAAATTGCTGCGGATGATCCCGGTGGGTTGACTCGCGAACAGTGGCAAGCCAATCCTAAACAGGTCGCTGCAAACGTCCTTCTTTATAATGCACGTAAAGAAATTGAGCAGCTGCAAACAGGTTTGACCTGGAATAAACCGATCAATGACCAGCATGAACTGTATGGCATGGCCTACTGGGGACAGCGCGCAGTCACACAATATCAGTCGATTCCTCGTACAGCACAAGGTGGAGTTAATCATGCGGGTGGCGTGATTGATTTTGACCGTAATTTTTATGGGATAGATTTACGCTGGACAGGTCAGAGCATTTGGCCAGATACCCAACTGATTGCTGGACTTGCTGTTGATGCCATGACCGAAGACCGTAAAGGCTATCAAAACTTTTTAGGTGATCGCTTGGGAGTCAAAGGTGAACTACGCCGAGATGAAGACAATACCCTGTGGAATCTAGATCCGTATTTGCAAGCTTCTTATCACTTTGCTCCCGATTGGACCTTGGATGCCGGCCTGCGCTATAGCAATGTACATTTCAAGTCTAAAGACAAGTTCCTGGCGAATGGCAATAATTCAGGTAAAACCGATTATCAGAAATTATTGCCATCCATGGCCTTAAGCTGGCAGATTTTACCTGAGCTGATGACTTATGCCAGTTATGCACAAGGCTTTGAAACGCCGACCTTTACCGAAATGTCTTATCCTGCAAATACTGCAGAAAACCGCAGCTTCAGTTTAAAAGCAGCAGAAAGTGAAACCTATGAGATGGGATTAAAGTCTGTAAATACATTAGGTGATTTTACTGTTGCAGTTTTTCAGACCAGGACGAAGAATGACATTGTTTCTGCAGGGAGTGACAATGGTCGCTCTACTTTCCGTAATGCCGATAAAACTTTAAGAGAAGGTGTTGAACTCTCCTGGAACAAAAACCTTTGGCGTGATCTCACTGCTCAAGCCAGCTATAGCTATATAGATGCTACTTTTGATGCTGACATTCCCGCAATCGGTACGGTTGCCGCTATTGCAGCCGGGAACTATATTCCGGGGATTGCCAAAAATCAGGCATTTTTAAGTCTGGGCTGGAAGCCTGAAAGTGGCTTACATGCAGGACTCGATGTGCGTTACTCCGATAAGATTTATGTGAACGACTTGAATTCTGATACTGCACCAAGCTACACAGTCGCTGGTGCCAATGTAGGTTACCACTGGAAAATGCAGGATTGGGCAGTGAATATTTTTGCGCGTGTCGATAACCTGTTTGATAAAGATTATTCCGGTTCGGTGATTGTCAATGAAAGCAATAGCCGTTTCTTTGAGCCGGCAGAAGGGCGGAACTGGAGCGCTGGTCTGAGTGTGACAAAAGAATTTTAATTCAGATGGTTCACTGTTCCTAAATTAAAAATAAAAAGGTCCCGTTATATCAGCGGGATTTTTTTAAATCTTGCTCACCACTAGTGCTTGTCATACTTATATGCAAGCGTCCAATAACGTAGTTTTTTGCAAATATCAAATAAATGAACTAATCACCAACAGTCTTTGCCTAACTTAATAAACACTTTATATTTTGCTTAAAAAAACAACTCAAACCTTATACTGTTTTTCAGGTAATTCACCTACTTTATAAAGGCAAATTTAATCGATAAAACGTTAAAGGGTGCCATTATGAAAGCTATTCAAATGAAGAAGATGATGAACTGTGTTGCGGTCAGTGGTGCATTAATCTTTGCTGCAGGCCAGACGATGGCAATGAACCAGCAAGCTACGCGCTGGGAAGCAGCATTCTGCAGTATCGAGTGACAGTCGTGTAAATTTGACTGAAGGTCAGGTGATCAAGGTATTAAACACAGCCAATAATGGTGAGATTAAGCAGGCTAAAACCGCATTGCCAAAACTGAAAACGCAAGAAGCCCGTAATTATGCACAAATGATGATTACTGATCATACAGCCAATGAGAAAAAAGCTCAGGCCCTGGCAAATCGTTTAAATCTGAAGCCACAAACAAGCAGTATCAGTACATCATTGCAAAATGACAGCGACAAGATGGTGACTATGCTGAGTCGATCAGCTACTCCGGATAAAGACTATATGACCAGTCAGGTAGAAGTTCATCGTAAAGTAGTGACCATGCTAGACAAGCAGTTGATTCCGAATGCTAAAAATGCAGAATTAAAAAATATGCTGACCCAAACCCGTACTGCGGTCGCTGCGCATCTGAAAAAGGCTGAACAGATCGTTGCCAAGATGAAATAACTTGAAACGGCTTTGTTGCACAAAGATTTAAAAGACAACACTCTGCTCATTTGAACAGAATTCAAGTGACAACTTGGGTATGAGG
>NZ_JAYWYX010000020.1:0-71239 GCF_048147925.1 Acinetobacter sp. 226
ATTACTCTCTATCTCTAGAAAGTCAACCAGTCATGAACATTATTTTTAAACTTTCTTTCTAAAACCCAACTCAATCATTCTTAACTAAGTCACTGTTTTATCAGAAGTTTTAATCTTCATCACCGCCGATGGATGTGCATTCTACAGCATTTCACATCCCTTGCAACCCCATTTTTTAAATAATTCAGAAAAAACCTAACGACTGTTTATTATTTCTGCAAAATATACATATATGTATACTTTTCAATCTGAAATATTCTTTTTTTAACACTACAAACTTCTATTTTCACAATCTCATTATTAAAAATAATCTTTATTTCTTTATTAACTGAAAAATTACAATTTATGCTTCTTATTTTTTATGCCCTTTAATATCTTTTTAAAACTATTGTTTTGGAATAATTTAAATAAACCTTGTGTCGAAAATAATTGCTAATCCCAAAAAAAGTTCATTAATCAGAAGATCTTTTCTAATCACAGTTATTGGATATTCAAATGAAGAATGAGGAATGAGGAATGAGGAATGAGGAATGAGGAATGAGGAATGAGGAAATATTATTTTAATAACTTTAATAACCAGATAATTGATTAGTTATTTTTAACCCCAAATACTTATCCTTACTCACTTTAAGCCAAACATAGATTTCAGGCATAAAAAAACCGCTTAACGCGGTATCTTTTATCTCGACCATCTTGAAGGAGATGGTCGGAGCAGTAGGATTCGAACCTACGACCCCCTGGTCCCAAACCAGGTGCACTACCAGGCTGTGCTATGCTCCGAATTCAACTTTAAAAGTTGGGGTGAATGACGGGATTCGAACCCGCGACAACTGGAATCACAATCCAGGGCTCTACCAACTGAGCTACATCCACCATTATCACATTTAGTTCTTAATATCAAGCCACCAAATGGCGCGCCTGACAGGATTCGAACCTGTGACCATCCGCTTAGAAGGCGGATGCTCTATCCAACTGAGCTACAAGCGCTTTACTGATGCTAACATCATTTGCCTTGAAGAATTGGTCGGAGCAGTAGGATTCGAACCTACGACCCCCTGGTCCCAAACCAGGTGCACTACCAGGCTGTGCTATGCTCCGATTCATCTCAGCTTTTGTATCGAACATCTCGTTCGGTACGGTGTGCATTCTAGGCGTGACGCCCTGAGACGTCAACACCTATATTTAAAAAAAATCGAAAAAACACTTCAAGCGTTTATTTATCAAGCATTTCAGACATTTTTTATACAAATTTCTAGCGTTTTAAGCTGGCGCTAAAATCTAACATTCGATCTAGGGGTAATTTGGCTCGCTGAGCTAAAGTGGGGTCCACATGAATCTCCTGATCACGATGCTGCAAAACCTGCAAAATTCCATCAAGTTCGTTCATTGCCATCCAAGGACAATGTGCACAGGAACGACATGTTGCTCCTTCTCCAGCGGTTGGAGCCTCAATCAGGATCTTATCCGGGACAGCTTGCTGCATTTTATAGAAGATGCCACGGTCTGTTGCCACAATTAATCGCTTGTGCGGTAAAGTTTGGGCTGCCTTGATCAGTTGCGAAGTACTCCCAACTGCATCTGCAATTTCTACCACGGACATGGGTGATTCCGGATGTACCAAAACTGCCGCATCTGGATATAAAGCTTTCATACTAGCAATACCGCGGGAGCGGAATTCTTCATGTACGATACAAGCCCCGTCCCAAAGCAGCATGTCAGCTCCGGTTTTGTTCTGAATATAACGTCCCAGATGCTGATCCGGTGCCCATATAATTTTTTCACCCAGACTGTCCAGATGCTCAATAATTTCCACTGCACAACTTGAGGTGACCACCCAATCGGCACGTGCTTTCACCGCAGCAGAAGTATTGGCATAGACCACTACAGTATGATCAGGATGAGCATCACAGAACTTGCTAAACTCATCTACAGGACAGCCCAGATCTAGCGAACAGGTGGCTTCCAGAGTAGGCATGAGTACCGTTTTTTCAGGTGAAAGGATTTTTGAAGTTTCACCCATAAATTTCACACCTGCTACCACAAGCGTCGATGCTGGGTGATCGCGACCAAAACGTGCCATTTCTAGTGAATCCGAAACACAACCACCTGTAAGTTCGGCCAGCTCCTGCACTTCAGGATCACAATAATAATGCGCGACTAAAACCGCATTCTGTTTTTCCAGCTCGGTCTGAATCTGGGCAAATTTTTCCTGTTTGGCTTGTGCACTGATCTGATGCTCTTTGGGATCTCCTAAACGATCTAAATGCGCCTGCACAATCGATTTAGCTTCATTCGCTATTAATTTAGTCGCATCATTCATAACAACTCTTACTCTACCCTCATGGTTCATTATTCAATGAACCTTTCACCCTACATCCCGGTCATCTCTGGCGATATGCTATTTTTGACCAGTCATTAAAAATCATTAAGTATAAAAAAAGCCCCGCAATGGAGGCTTTCAAAACAATCTGGATTATGAACGATAATCTGCATTGATTTTTACATAATCATAAGATAAGTCACAGGTATAGACCGTATCTTTTGCTTCACCCCGTCCAAGATCAACACGAATCGTCATTTCAGCTTGTGCCATGACACGTGCACCTGCCGCTTCGGTATAATCTGCTGCTGCACCACCATCTTTGCAGATTTGTACATCATCTAACCAAACCTGAATTTTTGCAACGTCTAAATTTACTACACTGGCATAACCAATCGCAGCCAGAATACGCCCCCAGTTTGGATCAGAAGCAAAGATCGCAGTTTTAACTAGAGGTGAATGGGCAATGCTATAGGCTACATCACAGCATTCCTGGGTATTGGCACCCCCCTCGACTGTGACGGTAATAAATTTGGTTGCACCTTCACCATCACGCACGATCAGTTGTGCAAGGCGTTTCATGATACGCATCAGTACTTCTCGCACCGCTGCATAACGCGAATCTTCAATCGAATTAATTTCGACACCACCTGCCTGACCTGTAGCGATCAAGATACAGGAGTCATTGGTTGAAGTATCGCCGTCAATCGTAATACGGTTAAATGACTGGTTTACTGTCTCAGACAAAAGCTGCTGTACCAGTTCACGGCTGATCGGCGCATCTGTGGCCACATAGCCCAGCATGGTCGCCATATTTGGACGAATCATGCCGGCACCCTTGGAAATACCTGTCATGGTATAAGTAATACCATCCAGTTCGAACTGTTCGGATGCACCTTTCGGTGTGGTATCCGTGGTCATAATTCCTGTCGCTGCATCCATCCAAGCATCATCACGCAATGAATCCAGGGCTGGCTGCAACCCACTGAGCAAACGCTCCATTGGCAACTGCTCGCCAATCACACCTGTTGAAAACGGTAATACTTCTTCAGGTTTTACTCCGGCCAGCTCGGCCAGTTTGGCACAGGTCGCTTCTGCATTTACCATACCTGTCGGGCCAGTACCCGCATTGGCATTACCGGTATTAATGACGAGATACCGTGGATTGCCTATCTTTAAATGTGCTTTTGACACATGCACCGGGGCTGCGCAGAAGGCATTTTGAGTAAATACCCCTGCAACATTGGAGCCGGCAGCCAGTTCAAATATCACCAGGTCACGTCGGTTCTGATAGCGTACATAGGCTTCAGCCGAACCAATTTTAACCCCTTTCACCACATGCATCTGTGGCATAGATACGTCACCAACTGCCATTTTAAAATCCAATCTTGAAGTTTCAGAAAAATACAGCTTAGTTGATCTGCAATAAAAAATCGAGCCAAAGCCAGAGCTCGCCTAAGATTTATTATAGATTTTCACAATAAAAAACCAGTCATCAAGACTGGTTTTCATATTTTTTAATGAGATATTTTTAGTTTTGTGCAATTTGTCCAGCTTGATTCAATAAAGCCTGTTTGGCCTGTTGCTGACTTACGCTTGAAAGAGCGGGATTTGTAGCAACAATCCGGTCTGCATTTGCTGCATTGGCCGCTGCAATCGCAGCAGTCTGCAATACAATCGGACGATTCTGGTTAGCAAAGGTATAACTGATCCCCGTACGTGGACTGACTACCGTCACTTGTGTATCCGTGCGTTGCACTTGGGCAGTGGTCGTACCCACCGCTTGCTCAACCTTATCCAGTGTTGTGGTAGATGGAGTCTGTGCAAAACTTAATACAGGCATTGCCAAAGCAGCAATCATGAGCGTTTTTAATACTTTTTTCATTCAGGTTCTTCCACTTTGAGGTGTTGAATCAGCCATTAAATAGCATTTAATTCCTAAGACTGCAAACAGTATTCAATTTCTGAAAAATCTTCATACATAAAAAAATCAGAGCCATGTGGCTCTGATTTCTAATCCAGTTTAGATCTTGCCATGACACTGTTTGTATTTCAGGCCTGAACCACACGGGCAAGGTGCATTACGACTTGCCGGCGCTTCAAAGACTGGCGCTACAGGATTCGCCTGAGCATTCTGTTCGGTATCCATCTCATGTTCACCTGCAAGCAAGCCGTCAAATTCCTGATGAGATAGCTGCAAACGCATTGCCTCAGCCTGTGCCTGTTGCTGTGCTTCCATTTGGGCCAGTTCTTCAGGGGTCGGTACGTGGATACGCGACAGATCTGTCACGACATCGGACTTAATCGTACCGAGCATGTTCACAAACAGGTTATAAGCTTCTTTTTTGTATTCCTGCTCTGGATTCTTCTGTGCATAACCACGTAAATGAATCCCCTGACGCAAGTAGTCCATAGCCGCCAGATGTTCTTTCCAGTGACGGTCCAGAGAATTCAGCATAAAGTGACGTTCTAGGGATGCTGCAGATTCTTCACCCATTTGCTCACGACGTGAACGGTAGCGATTCAGCACTTCATCTGTAATACGCTCGACCAAAGCTTCTTCATCCAGACGACGGTCCTGTTCCAACCATTGTCCGACAGGAATATCTATTGACAGGTCTTCACGCAACGCCAGTTCCAGACCTTCAATATCCCACTGGTCATGAATCGATTCAGGTGGAATATAATTGGCGATCACACCTTGCATCACTTCACGGATCATTTCTTCAATATAATCCTGCAATGAGCTTTCCGCCAGAATGTCATCACGTTGACTATAAATGATCTTACGCTGTTCGTTATTGACGTCATCGTATTTCAACAGGTTCTTACGAATGTCAAAGTTACGTGCTTCCACTTTACGCTGGGCATTTTCAATCGACCGAGACACCATCTTGTGCTCAATGGCTTCATCTTCCTGTAAGCCCATGGCACGCATCATACCGACCACACGATCACCGGCAAAAATACGCATCAGGTCATCTTCCAGTGACAGGTAGAAGCGCGACACACCGGGGTCACCCTGACGGCCGGCACGGCCACGCAGCTGGTTATCGATACGGCGTGATTCATGACGTTCGGAACCGATAATATGCAAACCGCCCGAATCCAGCACTGCCTGATGATTGACCTCCCATTCTGCTTTCAGACGCGCTTCATCTTCAGGAGTCGGGTTTTCAATTTTCGCCAGTAATGCTTTCCAGTTACCACCGAGCAAAATATCGGTACCACGACCGGCCATGTTGGTAGCAATAGTTACAGCACGTGGTGCACCCGCCTGGGCAATAATATCGGCTTCACGCTCATGCTGCTTGGCATTTAGCACTTCATGTTCAATGCCAGCTGCTTTTAGCTTGTCCGAAAGGATTTCAGACGCTTCAATGGTGGCTGTACCAATCAGAATTGGCGCAACACCTGCTTCGTGAACGCGCATGATTTCTTGAATAATCGCGTTATATTTTCCTTCACGATTTAGATAAATCAAATCATTCTGGTCATCACGGATCATTGGACGGTGCGTTGGAATCAGCACCACATCCAGACCATAAATTTCTTTCATTTCCGCTGCTTCAGTATCAGCAGTACCGGTCATACCGGACAGTTTTTTATACAGACGGAAATAGTTCTGGAAGGTTGTGGTTGCCAGAGTCTGGTTTTCCGGCTGGATTTCCAGTCCTTCTTTGGCTTCTACAGCTTGATGCAAACCTTCAGACCAACGACGTCCCGGCATGGTACGACCGGTATTTTCATCGACAATAATCACTTCACCATCATTGATGATGTATTGCACATTGCGTTGATAAAGATAATGGGCGCGAATCGCTGCAGTGACATGATGTAACAGGTTCAGGTTCGCCGCTGAATACAGGCTCTCACCTTCAGCCAGCAGACCCATTTCAATCAGTTCACTTTCAATGGTTTCAAAGCCCACTTCAGTAATTTCAACTGAACGCTGTTTTTCATCAATCCAGAAGTGGCCACCGTCCGGCACTTTTTCTTCTTTCTGTGGTTTTAACTTTGGTGGAATATTATTAATGGCTGCATAAAGCTGTGAAGAGTCTTCACTTTGACCAGAAATAATCAGTGGGGTACGTGCTTCATCAATCAGGATCGAATCGACCTCATCGATAATGGCATAGATCAGACCACGCTGTTTTTTCTCGGCCAGCGAGAAGACCATATTGTCACGCAGGTAGTCAAAACCGAATTCGTTATTGGTACCGTAAGTAATATCGGCACGATAAGCTTCAGCTTTTTCCATCGGATTTTGCATGGAATAAATGATACCGATGCTTAAACCCAAAAATTCAAATAATGGACGGTTTAACTCGGCATCACGCTGTGCCAGATAATCGTTCACGGTAATGACATGCACACCTTGACCACTGATGGCATTCAGATAGCAGGCCAAAGTACCCATCAGGGTTTTACCCTCACCGGTACGCATCTCTGCGATTTTGCCTTCATGCAAGGTAATACCGCCGATCAGCTGCACGTCATAATGACGCATGCCCATCACTCGCTTAGCGGCTTCACGACAGACTGCAAATGCTTCAGGAAGTAATTTATCAAGGGTTTCACCCTTATTATATCGTTGTTTGAATTCTTCAGTTTTTGCAGATAAGTCTGCATCGCTCAGGGATGATATCGTCGGCTCGAGCGCATTAATCTTGTCTACGATTTTACGCATGCGTTTGAGTTCGCGCTCATTTTTGGTACCGAAGATTCCTCCGATCAGACTTGCCAACATGAATAGACTCTCTAAATCTTGCTTGTCAAATGAATATGTTCTTAGTCGTTATTATGGTGCTAGAAATTTGAACTACAAGGGTTTTGCTGTAAAACCGCTAAAAAAATCTGATCCTTAGTTCTAGCCCTAAGATCTAAGGCAAAGTAATGTAGCAAATTTTCCCTGTGCAACATAGTCAATTAATTGACTGATTTTTGCACTTCTGGATAGATGGATATCTTGCTTATGCAGTTTATTCATAAAGAAAGCTAAAAACACTATTTTTAATTATATAAATCTTGGTTCATATTAAATCTTATCTCTCCATTAAAAAACCAATTGAGGCAAAAAGATGAGTTTACGTCTAGGCGATACCGCACCGAATTTTGAACAGCAATCCAGTGAAGGCCTGATTAATTTTTATGATTTTCTGGGCGATAGCTGGGGCATTTTATTTTCACACCCTGCCGACTATACACCAGTATGTACGACTGAACTTGGCTATACCGCAAAACTGAAAGACGAGTTCGCAAAACGTGGCGTGAAAGCGATTGCCCTGTCGGTCGATGATGTTGAATCACATCATGGCTGGATTAAAGATATCAATGAAACCCAGAATACCACGGTCAATTTCCCGATTATTGCCGATCAGGATCGTAAAGTCTCCGAGCTGTATGACTTTATCCATCCGAATGCCAGCGAAACGCTAACAGTTCGTTCTTTAGTAGTCATCGATCCCAACAAAAAAGTCCGTTTAATTATTACTTATCCTGCATCGACAGGACGTAATTTCCATGAAATCTTGCGTGTCATAGACTCCCTGCAACTCACTGATAAACATAAAGTAGCCACGCCAGCAAACTGGCGGCAGGGTGAGGATGTCGTGATCATTCCTTCATTAAAAGATGAGGAGGAGATCAAGCAACGCTTCCCTAAAGGTTATACCGCGGTAACACCTTATTTAAGGCTTACGCCGCAGCCTGAGCAAAATTAAAAGCGCTATCATAAAAAACAAGAGAACTATCACTATAAAGCCTGTCTTCGGATAGGCTTTTTTATATTCAAAATCTCGTATTCACTTTAAACTTTAAAGGACAAAAACAGCAATTAGGAATTAGGGTTTGTATGAAAATCTGTATATTTCCAATCATGATGAGTGGCTACCTCCTGACCACAGGTTGTGTGACCACGCCCGCCCTGCCTGCGCATGAACGTCCTCAGCATTGGGGAAAGGCAATTCATCAGGAATATAATTTTCATCAAATCAGTAATTTTGTCTATCGTAGTGAACAGCCTTCATCCGAACTTATTTCTTTATTAAAACAGCATCACATCGATGTGGTTATTAATTTACGTTCACGGGATCAAGACAGCATCATTTTAAGCAATGAAAAATTTCAGCTGCATCATGTACCCATCCATACTTGGGCACTTGATCGGGAAGATTTATTGAAAGTTATGTTACTGATCCAGCAAGCACAACAAAACAACCAAAAAGTTTTACTGCATTGTTATCATGGTTCAGACCGTACCGGTGCCAGTGTCGCCATGTACCGGATTATTTTTGAATATTGGTCGATTGAGCAGGCGCTACAGGAAATGAAACATGGCGGTTATGGCTTTCATGCAATTTGGCGTAATATCGAAAAGTTATTCACGCCTGAAAATGTAAAATGGATTCGCGAACAGCTCGCAAATCCATCTACAGAAACTTCGACTAGCCAAAATAATTAACGCTTATCTAGTGGCACCCAGTCATTGACCCAAGCTGATTTCATATTCAGGCTGGCATCAGACGTGATTTTCTTGCGGAGTGCGTCTGCAGTATCACGGTCTTTAGAGGGTCCAACCATGATACGTATGCCTTTAGAAGTAGGACTTTTGGTGACCTTGTAACCTTTGGCACGCAGCTTGGCTGCCACCGCATCTGCATTGGCTTCATTCGCAGCCAGTGCCACCTGCACCATCCATTGCTTGTCCTCTTCTCCTTCCAGAAGTTTACGTGCCTGTTCAGCTTCTGCTTTCTTCTTGGCTTCTTCAGCTTTACGCTTTTCGTCGGCTTTACGTTTTTCCTCGGCAGCTTTACGTTCAGCTTCTTTCTTTTCAGTCGCTTTACGCTCTTCCTCGGCTTTACGTTTTGTTTCAGCCACCTTACGTTCTGCTTCGGCTTTTTGCTGCTGCTCTAACTTGCGTTTTTCTTCTACAGCTTTGCTTTCAGCCGCTTTACGCTCTGCTTCTTTCTTGGCTGCATCAGTAGAACTATTGGCTTTTTGTTGGTCCAGCTGCTGCTGGGCTAACTTTTTTTCTTGCAGTGCTTTTTCTTCAGCCAGACGTTTCTGCTTGGCCTGTTCGTCTTCCACCAGTTCTGGCGGAATATTATCGGAACTTTGCTGTCCCATACGGTGTGCATTCAGGGCAGCATATTCTTCAGCCGCTTTACGCGCAGCATCTGCTTCAGCCTGCTGTTGCATCGCTAAAAATTCGGCTGCACGTGCTTCCTGCTCTGCAACCGATTTTTCCCGGTCACGACGTTGCTGTTCAAGTAAACGCTTTTCTGTTTCCACATCGACCGTCAAAGAACCGAGCGAATGATTGCCTGTCTCTTTATTTTCAACTTCCGCAGCCTGGGCCGGATTTTGCTGACGGTCATGATTGATTTCATCTTGGCCTTTCAGGAGTAATGCTGCCAATAAAACACCACCACCGAGTAAAACAACACCGCCCATCCAGCGCTGTTTGTTATTCATTGACATTCTTCCAAATACTCCCATACCGCTTCTAAGGTATGAAATGATCCACATACCAAAATCAGCTGATTATTATCTGTTTGATCCAGTGCTGATTTAAAAGCTAATTTTACATTGTCAAATTGTTCTACCGCCTCACCGCTTAAAGCATCAGCCAAAACTGTGACCTCTGCCGCACGCGGAACGGATAATGGTGCAATTTTCCACAATTGAACTGTGTCTTTCAATAACTTGGCGACAGAATTTATATCTTTATCTGCCAGCATTGAAAATACGCAAATAACTTCATTATATTTTTGATTATAATTTAAATAACTTCGCAACTGTTTCAGCAGAAATTCGACCCCATGCGGGTTATGCCCGGCATCAAAAATCACGGTTTTATTCTGGATTTGACGGATTTCAAACCGTCCCGGCAATTTTGCCGTTTGAATGCCTTGTGCAATTGCCTGCTGGCTGACGTTTAATCCGCTCAGCAGGATGGCGGCCACGGCGGTAGAAATATTATCCAGCGCCAGCGATCCTGTTGGGAATTTTAAGGTTGTACCCGAAGAAGCAAAAGCCCAGCTTTGGCCATCTTCAAACGCTTCATAAAAATAATCCCGGTTGATTGCATACAAGGGCGCATTGCATTCTTGGGATGTATCCAGAATGGCTTGCGGGATCTGTTGCTGTCCACCAAATACCACGGGAATATCCGGGCGGATAATTCCGGCCTTTTCAAAAGCAATTTTCTCGATGGTGTCACCAAGCCAGTCGGTATGATCCAGACCAATATTGGTAATTACCGCAACATCGGGATTGACCACATTGACCACATCCAGACGACCGCCCAGGCCGACTTCCAGTACCCAGACATCACAGCACTGATCTTTAAAAATCACAAAGGCGGCCAGTGTGGTGGCTTCAAAGAAAGACAGGCTCAAACCGCATTCGCGACGAGCCTGATCGACCTGAACAAAAGCATCAATCAGCAACTGATCTTCCACCTCAATGCCGCGTAATTTCACGCGTTCATTAAAGCGATACACATGTGGAGATTGATACAGCCCGACCTTGAAGCCTTGCGCATTCAGAATCGCGGCCAGTGTGGTAGTGGTTGAACCCTTACCATTGGTTCCTGCCACCGTCAGCACTTTGGCCTCTGGAGATGTCACGCCCAGCTTTTCAGCCACCGGAATGACACGTTCCAGACCTAAATCAATACCCGTAACGTGAACATGGCTCCAATAATCGAGCCATGTATTTAAAGAATCTGTTGCTAAGGGTGCTGTGTTCAATGCAAATTCATCAACTTCGTAACGATACGATAAACTGTATCACGTAATGCGTGACGGTGAACAATCTGATCGATTACCCCATGATCAAGCAAATATTCCGCGCGCTGGAACGGTTCTTCCAGTTTTTCACGTACGGTCTGTTCGATCACACGTTTACCGGCAAAACCAATCATCGCTTTCGGTTCGGCAAGATGCACATCACCCAACATTGCCAATGAGGCAGTTACACCACCGTATACCGGATGAGTCAGTACGACCACATAAGGCAGACCTGCTTCTTTTAAACGCTGGATCGCAGCCGAAGTACGCGCCATTTGCATCAGGGACAACATGCCTTCCTGCATACGTGCACCACCAGAAGCAGCAAAACAGATCAGGGGCTGACGGGTTTCAATCGCACGTTCTGCTGCCTGAACAAAGCGGTCACCCACTACTGTACCCATCGAACCACCCATAAAGTCGAATTCAAATGCACAGGCAATCATCGGTACGCCTTTCAGCAAACCTTGAATCACGACCAGTGCTTCAGTTTCACCGGTTTTCTTTTGCGCTTCTGCCATACGGTCTGGATAGGCTTTGCTATCGACAAATTTCAGTGGATCTTTGGCTACAAATTCCTGACCCAGCTCTGTTTGTACCTGGTCAAAGAACCAGTTCAGACGCTCACGGGCTTTCATACGCAAATGTTCATCACATTGCGGACAGACATAGGCATTGAATGACATGGCAGTACGGGTCACCAATGCATGACATTCAGGGCACTCAATCGTAGGCTCGGTAAATGTCGCTTTATATGCCGTTTGCTCATCGGGTACCTGAATGCCCGGAACAGTGCGCTCCGTCCATGGGGTCGATGGGCTCAGAATTTTGCCTGATTTCAGTTGTTGACTCATACTAACTCATCGAGCGCTGCTCGAAGCTCCTTGACTTTATTCACCGTTGCAATAACGGCTTGTTCTGGTGCGAGCGTTGCAAACTGCTTTACAAACGCACTACCCACAATAACTGCATCGGCAGCAACACCCATCGCTTTCGCAGATGCAGCATCACTGATACCGAAACCTACGCCTACAGGAACATCAGTCACAGCTTTAATCTTTTGAATGCGTGCAGCGGCTTCAGAAACATCTAAAGTTGCTGCACCGGTCACGCCTTTCAGTGACACATAGTAAATAAAGCCGCTGGCCTGTTTTGCTACATGTTGAATACGTGCATCGGTTGAAGTTGGTGCCAGCAGGAAAATCTGATCCATGTCATATTTTTCCAATACTTCACCCAGACTTTTTGCTTCTTCTGGTGGCAAGTCCACCAGCAGTACGCCGTCTACTCCACATTCATAGGCATAAGCCACAAACTTTTCATAGCCAATTACTTCAACCGGATTCAGATAACCCATCAGCACCACGGGTGTTTCGCGGTCTTTCAAGCGAAATTCTTTCACCATATGTAGGGCATCCAGCGTATTGGTTCCACCAGCCAGAGCACGTTCAGCAGCCAGCGCAATTACCGGCCCATCTGCCATCGGGTCTGAGAAAGGAAGTCCCAGCTCAATCACGTCGACACCCGCATCCACCATCTCATGCAACAAAGGCACCGTAATTTCTGGATGCGGATCACCAGCCATTACATAAGAAACTAAAGCTTTACGCTGTTGAGATTTAAGTTGTGCAAATCGGGCGGCTAAACGTGACATAGGGTGATATTTTCCTTAACGTGTTTCAAACTTGAGGCATTGACTATGTAGAAATACAAGACATCGCATTGTAACGCTATTTTTTGTCCAATGAACAGTCTGCGATACCGACCTCGAGTACTTCATTTCCTGTGCGAAGATTTCAAAACAATTCGGAAGAGTCTATTTACGATTATTTTGATTTTTTTCACAATGATCAAAGATGCCTAATTTTGCTATTACCTAAAATCTTGAATATTTAGATAAACTTATTTTTATCATATAAAAATTAATAAAAATGCAGATGTTAGCGCATTCATATAAAGTTTTCTGAAATTGCAAAACCTGCTTTATACTAGTCCTATTCTCTTACTTTTTTATCTCCTATGCAGACTGATTCTGAGGCGACAGTGCAGGCACGCGCCATTGCACTGCTGCCGCTTATTGTATTTTTAACCATATTTTTGGGTAGCGGGATCTATCATTCCCTGATCGGAACCGAGTTCGCGTTCTATCAGGTGAAAGCGCCTGTGGCTGCCCTGCCTGCGATTATCTTGGCTGCATTAGTGTATCGCGGCAAACTCAACCAGGGCATTGAGGAATTCATCAAAGGTGCCAGTCATCCGAACTTAATCCTGATGTTTATGGTGTTTATGCTGGCCGGTGCCTTTGCCAGCGTCAGTAGTGCCATTGGCAGTGTGGATGCCACTGTGCAGATGGGCTTGTCGGTGATTCCACCCACATTTATTCTGCCGATGCTGTTTGTGATCTCGGCCTTTATTGCCACGGCGATGGGTACCTCCATGGGCACCATTGCAGCCTGTGCGCCGATCGCTTTTGGATTTGCCGAGGTCACCGAGATCAATGTAGTTTATGCGGTTGGTGCGGTCGTTGGTGGTGCCATGTTCGGTGACAATCTTTCAATGATCTCGGATACCACCATTGCTGCAACGACCAGTCAGGGCGTACAACTGCGTGACAAATTCAGAGTCAATGTCTGGATTGCGGTTCCTGCCTCAATCGTGACTATTTTGATTTACGTGTTGAGTAGCGGTAGTAGCAATGCAGTGGAATACAAGGACTTCAACTGGCTTCTGGTCTTACCTTATATCGCCGTATTTATTTTAGCCTTTAGCCGTTTACACGTTCTGGCTGTGCTGACCATTGGGGTACTACTTTCCGGCTTGTTTGGCCTGTTTGCCACAGCTGAATTTGATCTGCTCAAACTGAATACTTCAATTTATGATGGCTTTGTCGGCATGTTTGAAGTGGCATTATTGTCCATGTTCCTGGGTGGCCTGTCGGCGATCATGCAACGTGAAGGCGGTTTACGCTGGCTGATCGAGCGTATTTATAGCCTGACCCGTCTGTTTAAAGTCGGTCAGCAACGTGCTGGCGAAATCGGGATCAGCTTCTTGGTAGTATTTTCGAATATTTTTGTGGCCAATAATACCGTGGCGATTATTCTGTCTGGAGATATGGCACGTGAAGTTGCCAAAGAATACGGTGTAGATCCCAAGCGTTCTGCGGCACTGATGGATATTTTCTCCTGTGTGGTGCAAGGGTTGATTCCCTATGGCGCACAGTTACTACTGGCCTGTTCTATTGCAAAAATCTCACCGGTTGAACTGATTGGTGGTGTGTACTATTGCTGGATTCTGGCCATTTTTGCGATTGCGGCGATTGCATTTAGATTCCCCAAGATCAAAGCCAGCGCTTAACCTCACCATTTTCTTCAAATAAAAAAGCGACCTGTTTGGGTCGCTTTTTTTAGCTGCGCTGTTGGTGTAACTGCCTTTTGCGCTCTAACAATGTCTGTCCGGTGGCTGCCTTGTAGGCCCGTGCCAATGCCGACTGGTCAGAATAATCCAGCTGCTCGGCGATCTCGCTCAGCTCCATTCCCTGTTGCAACAGCAGCTCGCAACGTTTAATCCGCTGCTGTTCCAGCAGTTTTTTAAATGAGGTGCCATGGGTGCTGAACAAGCGCTGCAGACTCCGTGTCGACATCAGCAGCTGCCGGGCAAGCTGTTCAACTTTAATGACCTGATGCCGGGTACGGAGCTGTTCGGCAATCATTTGCTGGGCCTGCTCCAGATGACTCTCAACTAGTGGCTTGGCTGCAATGGCCTGTTCTGCCTGATGTACCAGCAACTGCAACAGCATAGGATCTGCCTGCTCAGACCGATGTGCCAGTCCTTGTAAATCCAGTTCTATGCCGTAGTAGGCTTGGGAAAATTTCACCTCGCTGGCGAAAAACTTTTGATAATGCATTTGTTTCCTATCGGGCGCATGGGCAAAGCGTACACAACGGACTAACAGTTGATGATCCTGTAAAATGACACGTCCCAACTGCACCATCGCGGCCATGGTCAGTTCATTTAGCAGATTATATTTTTCGTCCAGATAGGCCCAGTATAATTCAATACTGCATTCATGCTGCTTCAACTGCAAAGGTACAAACTCACCACCATCAACCACCAGTCGTTGAAAACGCATGATATGGCGAATCATTTCCGCAACGCTGCTGCTGCGCGAAGCCATATAACCGAGCACACCAAAATGTTCTGGGCGAATGACTTGTACAATCTCGAAAATCAGCTGCGGACAGTTTAAATACTGCCGGGTTGTTAAAAGAAGCTGATTCAATAATTCCAGAGGCACTTGTGTGGCAAAAGGCTGATCAATCAGGGGAACAAGCGCTTCATGTACATCTTGCAGAAAGTCAGCTTTTAAAGGCTCAATTTGCAGACCACGCAGATAGGTCGCCCAGAGTTGAATATAACCATTGGATATTTTAATTTCTTGCATGCGCGCTTCTCGCTGCCTGCTTTAGTCTGAGCAGTTTTTATTTTCATTTGGCATAAAATGTATAAAAATTGGCAAGCGCTGTCAAAACAATTACAGAATTCCCCGACATACTGTTCGCATCGTCATAAAAAAGAACGTACAAGATGAATGCAGTATTAAAATCTTTGATAAAGCCCGTAGTACGGACCCAGCTTGATTTTAAACTGGATGAAATTCCACGCTACTGGTTGGGCGGCGATCCCTTTCTGACCCGCATGTTCGATGCCCTGAGCCTGACCTTTCCTGATGGTGAGCGCTATTTTATTCAGAGTGTACGCCTGTTCCGCGATCAGATCACAGACCCGGAACTGCAGCAGCGTGTTGCAGATTTTATTCGTCAGGAAGCGCAGCATGGCATGACCCATGAAAAAATGAATCAGCTGATGCGCGAGCAAGGCATGCCCGTAGATCAGTTCATTCAGCGCCTGAATTACATGATGAATTACGACTTGAAAAACCGCTCACCTGAATACAATATCGCGGTAACTGCTGCCGCAGAGCATCTGACTGCGCTAATGGCCGAGACTTTTTTTGGACAGAAAGATACGTTAAGAGATGCCCATCCTTTTGTTCGTGCCATGTTTGCATGGCATGCCATTGAAGAAATGGAACATCGTGATGTGGCTTTTGATGTGATGAAAGATGTAGCAAAAACTCCAGAGCTTCTGCGAAAATATAGCTTGGTGATTACTACCCTGCTCATGTTCAGCTTTACCATATACCGCGCCAATATCATGCTTAAACATGATGGATTCACGCCATTACAACGTTTACAAATGAACTTAAAAGGACTGCCCTGGTTTTTTGGCCGTAACGGGAAATTGACCCGTATGGGTACACAATATCGGGACTGGTTTAAACAAGATTTCCACCCTTCCCAGCATCCGGTAATTGCCCAATATGATGTCTGGGTAAAAACTCTAGCCGAAACCAATGATCCTATTCAGGCCGGTGAAGCCTTCTGGCAGGCTGCCAAAGATTAAGTTCAAATCAAAAAGCCTTCAAAATTGAAGGCTTTTTTTAGGTCTTATGCCTGTACATTTACCACTTGGCATAATGCTGTTCAAGCAAGGCATATTCATTTAGTAAAATAATTTCCTGATCATCTTGCTGAATCGTTCCGGAAACCTTGGCTTGCCACTGACTAAACTGGCTCCCGACCAGACGCAGGTTGAGATTTTCATAACGGCGCCAGCCTGTGCTGACCATCAGATTCAATCTTTCATCCAGCGACTGAATCGTCCATTGGTTTTCCGATTCCTGCTGGAACAGCACATCGGCCAGTGGATAAATTTTTCCATTGACCCACAGACAGTTCTCGTTGCCAAAACTTTCATTCACGCCCGAAGCCAGATTAAGCCCAATCCGGTTATGGTTCACATCCCAGAAATTACAGGACAGCCAGAACCAGGCGGTTTCCGGGCGTAAAAAGCCACACGTATCATCTAATGAGGCAAAGCTGCGTTCATTAAACTGGATGGTTTGTCCCTGCTTGTTAATGAAAAAGCCTTCACAGCCCAAAGTGGTCAGTTTCTGGGTATAGGTCCAGCCGTTGATGCCAGTCGGACTGCACATACTCAGTGGATCGGTTCCAGCACAGAAAATCCGGGCACTGAGTTTAATTTCACCATATTTGCTGACGTTGATATAACGCACGCCGTTGGCATGCTGGATATCGATCTGAAAAGGTGACTTGTGAAAATAACTATGATTAAACAGCGGCTGTTCATCCAGCACAGTGTTACGGGACAGGAAATTAATCGCATTCCATTCCAGCACTTCATTGTTCATATGGTTATAGACATAAACAAAGCCATGCCCTGCCCATGCAATATCGGCAATCGCCAGTCCAATGGTATAATGCTCGTGCTGAATACTACAGAATTTGAATTTCTTATATTTTAGATGCTTACGCCAGCCTGACAGCACATGGCCATAAGGATTCTTGTATTGATATGCCTGATAGTCAATACTTTTTGGAAGCTCCTTAAAACGTCCATAACGCGGTTGTCCATTTGCCTGAATTAAATCCATTTAAGACATTCCATCTCAGTCAAAACTGTTTTTTCCTTGACTGTATTATGCCAATTATTAAATTTTGATAAAGATATTTTTTAAACCGCTTATCGAATCCTTCAGCCGCAAGAAGCTTTCTCTCTCATAGACAACTTTAAATGGTGAGATAGGTATTTTCCCAGTGATTGTCACTAAAACTGCTCTCTACCAGTTGGACGTAGCGGCCATAGACCTGATCAATTGCAAGACAGTCATCTACATCCAGTACACGGTCGGTATGCTGTTTTTGCCAGTGCCGGGCGAAGTAGGCTTTACCGCGCTGTTTAGCGACCATGGCATTCTGTGCAATCACCAGCACATAACGATGCAGCTCGCCAAACTCGCGTGGATCATAACCACCCAGATTAATCAGCCAAAGTTTTTCATCGGCCGGGTTTGGAGCAGCATCAGTAAATTGCAGCGCATAGGATTTCCCCTCGAACTCCAGCCCGTTAATTTTTGCCCAGGCATCAATATGCAGACCTTTCTGCTCAGCAAACCAGGCATTTTTCAATTGCGGATAGGTATCTTCCAGACTCTCTCCTACTGCCAGAACCACATCATGAACTTCTGTATTGGCACGGGCATGACGGCCACCAAGCATCACAATAAACAGGCTGGGCATAGTATTTCCTTATTCGTGTCGATCTTTCAAAATGAATGGATGTATGTCGACCAGTATAGCGCAAAGCCATTTTGTAATTATGGTGTCATCTTCCAGAGCTAGATTGACAGACTGAGGTATGAATTTATGCAAAACAGGTTCCGGAATCGTTATCTATACAAGATCAGCTTTATTCCTTCTCAATTCACTCTCAGGCTAAAAAAGTCTTTTTCAGGGGATACATTTCGCTAGTGGCTCATTTCCAAGCATTTACATCGGGATTTGCAGCCGCAGAAGGATTGTTTTTTGTACAAAACATAAACACGGCTAAACTGCACAAATCTGTACGAATTTTCGCCCGAATTTCAATATGAAAGCATATTTCGTTGACTGAAAAGCGCTGAAGGACGATACTCTCAATGTTTTTATTTAAGCAAATCGGTTCAACGAGGCTGAGCCAAAAGTTCGGGCCTCAGAAACTCAATCCAACGCAAGGGGCTATATATGGCTGGTGGAAAGTCACAAATTATTTACACACTGACTGATGAGGCGCCACTACTGGCGACTTACTCACTGCTGCCGATCATTGAGACCTTTACTAAGCCTGCTGGTGTAGAGATTGTTAAAACTGACATCTCTGTAGCTGCACGTGTGCTCGCAGAATTCTCTGACTATCTCAGCGATGAGCAAAAGGTAACTGACAACCTCGCAGAACTAGGTCGTCTTACACAAGATCCAGACACGAACATTATCAAACTCCCGAATATCAGTGCGTCAGTTGCGCAGCTGACTGCTTGTATCAAAGAACTTCAATCGAAAGGCTATGCGATTCCTGACTATCCTGAGAATCCGGCAACTGAAGAAGAACAGGCACTTAAAGTACGTTACAGCAAATGTTTAGGTTCAGCAGTTAACCCTGTTCTACGTGAAGGTAACTCTGACCGTCGTGCACCAGCTGCAGTTAAAAACTACGCGAAAAAACACCCACATTCTATGGGTGAATGGAAGCCTTGGTCACAAACTCACGTTTCTCACATGCAAGAAGGTGACTTCTACCATGGTGAAAAGTCAATGACTTTAGACCGTGCACGCAATGTGAAAATGGAATTGATCACTACCTCTGGTGAAACCATCGTTCTTAAGCCAAAAGTTGCGCTTCTAGACGGCGAAATCATCGACTCAATGTTCATGAGCAAAAAAGCACTTTGCGACTTCTATGAAAAAGAATTAGAAGATTGTAAAGAAGCTGGCATCTTGTTCTCTTTACACGTTAAAGCGACCATGATGAAAGTTTCACACCCGATCGTATTCGGTCACTGTGTGAAGATTTACTACAAAGACGCTTTCGAAAAGCATGCGAAATTATTCGACGAACTCGGCATTAACGTAAACAACGGTATGGCGGGTCTTTACGAAAAAATCGAAACGCTTCCGACTTCTTTACGTGAAGAAATCATCGAAGATTTACATGCGTGTCAAGAACACCGTCCTGCTCTTGCGATGGTTGACTCAGCAAAAGGCATCACCAACTTCCATTCTCCAAACGACGTTATTGTAGATGCATCTATGCCTGCAATGATCCGTACTGGCGGTAAAATGTGGGGTGCCGATGGCAAGCCTTATGACTGTAAAGCGGTAATGCCTGAATCTACATTCGCGCGTATTTACCAGGAAATGATCAACTTCTGTAAGTGGAACGGCAATTTCGACCCACGTACGATGGGTACTGTGCCTAACGTTGGTTTGATGGCTCAAAAAGCTGAAGAATACGGTTCACACGACAAGACTTTCGAAATTCCGGCAGCGGGTGTTGCAAACATCACTGACCTTGAAACTGGCGAAGTATTGATGTCTCAAAACGTGGAGCAAGGCGACATCTGGCGTATGTGTCAGGTGAAAGACGCACCGATCCGCGACTGGGTGAAACTTGCTGTAACGCGTGCACGTAACTCTGGCATGCCAGCAATCTTCTGGTTAGACCCGTACCGTCCACATGAAAACGAATTGATCAAGAAAGTTCAAACTTACTTGAAAGATCACGATACAGACGGTCTGGACATCCAGATCATGTCTCAAGTACGTGCGATGCGTTACACACTTGAGCGTGTTGCGCGTGGCCTGGATACCATTTCTGTAACCGGTAACATCCTGCGTGACTACCTGACAGACCTGTTCCCAATTATGGAACTGGGCACTTCTGCGAAAATGCTTTCTATCGTGCCTTTGATGGCTGGTGGCGGCATGTACGAAACAGGTGCAGGCGGTTCTGCGCCTAAACACGTACAACAGCTTGTAGAAGAAAACCACTTACGTTGGGATTCTTTAGGTGAGTTCTTGGCTCTTGCTGTATCTCTTGAAGAGCTTGGCATCAAAGAAGACAACGCACGTGCGAAACTTCTTGCGAAGACACTTGACCAGGCAACAGGTCAACTTCTTGACAACGACAAGTCTCCTTCACGCCGTACTGGTGAACTAGACAACCGTGGCAGCCATTTCTACCTTGCTAAATTCTGGGCTGAAGCACTGGCTGCTCAAGACGAAGATGCTGAACTTAAAGCGAAATTTGCGCCGATTGCACAAGCACTTGCTGACAACGAAGCGAAGATTATTGCTGAGCTGAATGAAGTTCAAGGTAAATCTGTAGACATCGGTGGTTACTACGCAGTAGATCCAGCGAAAGTGGGTGCAGTAATGCGTCCAAGCGCTACATTAAACTCAATCCTTGAGTCTTTTGCTGCGTAATCGCATGAAAGCTTGAAGATGATATAAAAAACCGGTCCTTGGGCCGGTTTTTTATATCTTTAGTTTTTCACCTAGCGATTCATGCAGGTACTTATTTGCCAAAGTAATCGGATATTCCAAAGCACAAAAAATTTAAAAGGTACAGTTGAAATGATGCATCATTTTAATTTTTATAAATTTCAGACAATAAAAAACCCCAAGACTGAATATGCTTGGGGTTTTTTAGAATTTTGGTCCCGAGGGTCGGACTCGAACCGACACGTCATCTCTGACAGCGGATTTTGAGTCCGCCGCGTCTACCAATTTCACCACCTCGGGAGTGGATGAAAGGTATAATACGCGATTTCTCAGCACTGTCAACGCAGAATATTTACATTTGTTTAATTTTAAAACAAATGGCATTTTTTCGTATTAAAATCGAGCAATTCCCGCCATAAAAAAGAAAAAAGTTTATACTAGCCGCAGTTTTTTTAGCGTAAATCATCATGCAACTTTCTGATTTTAATTTTGATCTCCCCGATGAGCTGATTGCTCGTTATCCACTGGAAACCCGTAGTGCCTCCCGTCTGCTTCACCTCGATGCCCAAGGCCAATATCATGACCATCAGTTTACTGACATTCTCGATTTACTGAATGAAGGCGACTTATTGGTACTAAACGATACTAAAGTGATGAAAGCCCGCCTCAAAGGTAAACGTGCCTCAGGGGGTGCAGTCGAAGTTCTTGTTGAACGTATGATGGATCAGTTCATTGCACACTGTCATATCAAAGCTAGCAACTCACCTAAAGCAGGTGCAGAACTATTTATCGGACCCGATGCAGTGACAGTAACCGTACAAGGCCGTCATGAAAACCTGTTTATTGTTGAATTTTCTCAACCGATTCTAGATGTGCTGGATCAATACGGCGCCCTGCCTATTCCACCTTACTTTAACCGTGAAGCAGAGGCAATTGATACAGAACGCTATCAAACTGTCTTTAACGACCCGACTAAAATTGCCAGTGTTGCCGCCCCGACCGCATCATTGCACTTTGACGAAGATTTATTGAAAAAGCTGGGAGAAAAAGGCATTCAAAAAACTTTCGTAACCTTGCATGTTGGCGCAGGTACATTTTTACCGGTGCGCACCAGCGATATTGAAAATCACATCATGCACAGCGAATGGTGCCAAGTGTCTGATGCATCTATGGAGCTGATTAAAGCCACCAAAGAACGTGGCAATAAAGTGATTGCTGTAGGTACCACAGCCACACGCGCAACTGAAAGTGCAGCTCAGGCCAATGGCGGTGAACTCAAAGGCTGGACCGGTGATACCCAGATTTTCATCTATCCGGGTTATCAGTTCAAAGTCGTCGATCGTTTGATTACCAACTTCCATCTTCCAGAATCAACCCTGTTAATGCTGGTATCTGCCTTATCTAACCGTGACAATATTCTGGATGCTTACAAGCATGCGGTAGACAGCAAGTATCGCTTCTTCAGTTATGGCGATGCCATGCTGATTGATCAGGTGAAATAACTGAGAGCTATTGCCCATGCCGATCGAGTCTGTACAGCAGTCCATTCATATTCGCCGCAAGAAAAATGCAGTGGTGTTTAAAAATATCGATCGGCTGTGGCACTTATCGAGTGATGCCAAAAGCCATCAGGACATTCTTAATGGCTTGCATCCATGGCAAGGCTCAATTTCTCTAAAATTTGAAAACACCCTACCGTGGTTCTTGGCACTCTTTGGTTTGATGCAAGTATTCAGCCTTATCATTGCACCGCACAATTTCTGGCTGCAATGCAATTTTGCCTTGGGTTTTGGCATGTTGTTTTGGGCCTATCTGATTTATGAGCAGGAGCACTACATCAATGATGTAATTGATTATTTAGAAGAACGTGTGCTGACACATAAATATAATCTCCACTTTCAACAACAGCCACAACATATTTCAATGCCACTTAATCCTCGGCAATTTATTGGCAATTTAAAACGCCTTTTTCCTGTTTTTGAACGTGGCTCATTACGCAATGACATCTCACGTTATGCCAGTACCACATGGTTAGATGAAAATGAACAAGAACACCAAGTCTTGTTGTTTGAATACCACTATGTAGATGAAATTAAAACCATTGATAAAAATGGCAATACCGTCAAACTCATTGAACAACATAAAAATTTGTGGGGTGCATTTGTCTTTGATGTCTCTGTGCAAGGGCTTGCCATTAGCACATCAAGACGTCCCTTCCCCTCACCTTATCGCCATCCTTGGCATAGCAGTGATATACGCACCAATCAGCGTTTAAAATTTTATGGCACAGATCCCATGCAAATGGCAAAACAGCTTAGTCCAGGTTTTGTGCTCCGATTAAGTCAATTTTTCCAATACCGTGAAGGCGATCTTATTTTTCATCCCCAACAACGTGTGCTGTGCTATTTAGGGCCACATGACATTTTTAATGCGCCTGAACGCAAGCAAAATATCCAAGATATTTCTGCATTGCGTGGACACCTGAGAACGTTTAAATTAGTAGAATTGGAAAAACTACAAACTGACTTGGTTCAGTTTTTAAAATAATTATTTTTCTGGGGACTGCTTTTATGGGATTTGTTGTTTTTGTCATTATTCCGATTCTGGTGATTGTTGCCATTATCATGATCCGCAACAGTATTGTCCGTCATCATAACGCCACGATTCGGGCCTGGTCAGATGTTGCCAGTTATGAACGGCAAAAACTGAAAATTCTGGACGGGCTGCAACCACTGGTTGAACAATACTCGAGTTTCGAAAAAGGCACGCTAGAAAAAGTGACCGAGCTGCGTCAAAACATCATGAACCTGAATATCAAGGATGCTGACATTGGACAGTTACAGCGCATTGAAAGCCTGAATAAACAGCTGATGCATAGCCTGAATGTGGTGATTGAAAATTATCCGGAGCTGAAAGCCAATGATATTTATCTGAAGATGATGGCTGAAATTGAAGAACAGAATGAAAATGTCGGTGCTGCGATTACCATTTATAATCGTAATGTCGAGCTGTTTAATAACCAGATCCAGATTTTTCCGCACAACATCATTAACAATATGCTGCTCAGAAAAAAAGTGGTACGCCCTTTCCGCGATCAAAGTGTGACCCAGAATTTTGATTACCGTCCGAACTTTCACTGAATGAGCAGCACCCTCGATCCGGGAAGAGATTATGTGCTCTTTATCGCAGCTTTCTGCGAACTTACGCATTTCACCTGATCTTTCATTTATTAATCGATAAATAAAATTACAGAGCGAATGCTCTACAATGCTGGCGTTTAGCATAAGAATCAAGGAAAATAGCGCCCTTTACATTGAACAATCAGCGAACTGTTTTTTCGCCTTGATGTGGAACTCCTATGAAGTTTGAAAAGTTAGCGCAATCCGGTCGTGCCCGTCGTGGTCGTTTGACGCTTGAACATGGTGTAGTAGAAACCCCAATGTTCATGCCAGTCGGTACTTATGGTACGGTCAAAGGCATGTTGCCGCGTGATGTCAAAGAGATCAAGTCTCAGGTCATTCTGGGCAACACCTTCCATTTGTATTTACGTCCAGGCCTTGATGTGATTCGTGAACATGGCGGCCTGCATGAATTCATGAAGTGGAACAATCCTATTCTGACCGATTCAGGCGGCTTCCAGGTTTTCAGTCTGGGCGCAATGCGTAAAATCAAAGAAGAAGGCGTAACCTTCCGTTCACCAATCGACGGTTCAAAAGTATTTTTATCTCCTGAAATTTCAATGGATATTCAGCACACGCTGAACTCTGACATTGTGATGATTTTTGATGAATGCACACCCTATCCGGCCACACATGAAGAAGCGCAAAAATCGTTGCAGCTGTCTTTGCGCTGGGCGAAACGCTGTAAAACCCAGCATCATGACGTGCTGAAAAACCGTAATGCGCTGTTTGGGATTATTCAAGGCGGTATGTATGAAGATTTACGTGATGAATCTTTAAAAGGCCTGCTAGAAATCGACTTTGATGGTTATGCGATTGGTGGTCTGTCCGTGGGCGAACCAAAAGAGGAAATGATCAAGGTACTGGATTATCTTCCAGAAAAAATGCCTGCAGACAAACCGCGTTATTTGATGGGCGTCGGCAAGCCTGAAGATATTGTGGAAGCGGTGCGTCGTGGTGTCGATATGTTTGACTGCGTAATGCCAACCCGAAATGCACGTAACGGTCACTATTTTGTGACAGACGGCTTGGTGCGAATCCGTAACAGTAAATACCGTCATGACCAGAGTCCACTCGATCCGCATTGCGACTGCTATACCTGCCAGAACTTTACCCGTGCCTATTTATTCCATCTTGAGAAATGTGGGGAAATGCTCGGCTCGATGCTCGGTACGATTCATAATCTGCGCTATTACCTACGTTTGACTGAAGCCATGCGTGATGCATTAGACAACGGCACATTTGACGAATTTGTCCATGACTTTTATACCCGCCGTGGTCTGGAAGTGCCACCTTGTCCGCAAGATTAATCCATCAGCATTTGCGCTGAGGAAAAAGACAATGTAAATTGCAGGAATATGTCAATTTATTATCCAGTTGATCACCAGTTTTTTTATTTTAGGAAAATGTAATGAGCCTTTTTATTTCGACTGCTCACGCTGCAGGTGAAGCTGCACAACAACCAAGCATGATAGCGAACCTTTTGATGATTGCTGTTTTTATTGCAATCTTCTATTTCTTGATCTGGCGTCCTCAATCTAAACGTGCCAAAGAACACCGTGCTTTGGTTGAAAGTCTGGGCGTTGGCAGTGAAGTAGTATTTGCAGGCGGATTAATGGGCAAGATCACCAAGATTGAAGGTGACTTCGCAGTGGTTGAATTGAGCCGCGGTGTAGAAGTCAAAGTTCAACGTGCAAGTGTAATCTCAGTTCTACCTGAAGGCACTTTAAATAACCTTTAATCAAAAATAGTCGTGCCCTCGCACGACTTTTTCATTTTAAGAAGAAAACGAATGCGTTACCCAGCATGGAAATATGTACTGATCCTGGTTGTTCTGGTGATCAGTACTTTATATGCCCTGCCAAGTTTGTATCCAGATGAACCTGCTGTACAGATTTCGGGTGCCAAAGCCGGTACTCAAATTGATGCAAGCATCGTACAAAAAGCAGAGCAAATTTTAAAAACTGAAAATATTGCCACTCATGACAATAGCTTTAGCAACAATGCGGCCCTATTACGTGTAGATTCAAGTGAAGCGCAACTTAAAGCCAAAGAAGCTTTACGTCGTGGTTTAGGTGATGAGTACGTGGTTGCACTTAACCTCGCCCCAACCACCCCAGAATGGCTGCAAAAAATTGGTGCCAAGCCAATGAAGCTTGGTCTGGATTTACGTGGTGGTGTTCACTTCTTGCTTGAAGTGGATATGGACAAGGCCATTGCCCAGCGTATGGAAACCTCTGCGACGGATCTCCGTCGTCAGTTACGTGATAACAACCTGAAATTTAATAGCCTGACTTTAAGCAACAACACCATTGTGATGCAGTTTGCCAACAATGATGATCGTGCTGCAGTGATGGACTTCTTGCGCCGTAACGGCAATGAGTTTACCCAGCAGGCTGTTGCAACCAGTACCGGTTCGACCTTACGTCTGAACTATACCGATGTGCGTAAGCAAGAAATTGAATCTTATGCAGTCAACCAGAACTTAACCACCTTACGTAACCGTATTAACGAGTTAGGGGTGGCTGAAGCACTGGTTCAAACCCAAGGCAGTAACCGTATTGTGGTTGAGCTTCCGGGTGTGCAGGATACAGCTGAAGCGAAACGTGTCCTGGGCCGTACCGCGAATCTCGAGTTC
Source organism: Acinetobacter sp. 226 (assembly GCF_048147925.1). Lineage (NCBI taxonomy): Bacteria > Pseudomonadati > Pseudomonadota > Gammaproteobacteria > Moraxellales > Moraxellaceae > Acinetobacter > Acinetobacter sp. 226. The sequence continues at coordinate 26,832 of NZ_JAYWYX010000020.1, forward strand.
CGTCTGGTATCTGACCTAAATGATCAATACATCGATCCATATACCGGTCAGGCTACAGGTGCATTGCCACCAGGCACAGAAGTCTTTGCCTATGAATCACTGGACAGTGGTCGTCAGCTGCTTCTGAACCGTAACCGTATTTTAACTGGTGAACGTGTTCAAAATGCATCCAGTGGTTTTAGCCAGGACACTGGCGGTGCAGAAGTGAACATTACGCTGGACAGCGCAGGCGGCAAGCTGATGTCGGATGCGACCCGTAATGCGGTTGGTAAACGTATGGCAGTGCTGTTCATCGAAAACAAACAGCGCATTAACTATGTGGAAGACCCGGCAACTGGCACTCAAACTGAAGTCCGTACGCCATATACTGAAGCTGTCGTGATTAATGCTGCGACCATTCAGGCGGTATTAGGCTCTCAGTTCCGTATTACCGGTCTGGACTCGCCACAGGAAGCGGCTGAACTTGCATTAATGCTTCGTGCAGGTGCGTTGGCTGCGCCAATGTACTTTGTTGAAGAACGTGTGATTGGTCCAAGTCTGGGTCAAGAGAATATCGACAAAGGGGTGCTTTCAACTCAGATCGGTTTCCTCTTGGTTGCCATCTGGATGGTGGTGTTCTTCCGCGTATTTGGCCTGATTGCCAACTTTGCCCTAATATTCAACCTGGCCATGATTCTGACTGTCATGTCCTGGATTGGTGCTTCCCTGACCTTGCCGGGTATTGCCGGTATTGTGATTACCATTGGTATGGCGGTCGATGCCAACGTACTGATCTGTGAGCGAATACGCGAAGAAATGAAATGGGGAGCTTCGCCAAAACAGGCGATTGTGGCCGGTTATGACCGGGCCTATAACACCATTTTTGACTCGAACTTGACCACCTTCCTGGTAGCGTTCATTCTGTTCGCGATTGGTACAGGTCCGATCAAAGGCTTTGCCGTGACCTTAATGATTGGTATTGTCTGCTCAATGTTTACTGCCATTACAGTAACACGTGCAATCGTACAGATCATTTATGGCAAAAAACGTAACTTGAAAAAGTTGAGCATTTAAGGAGATCAATGATGACTGAAAATACTCAACTGGATCAAAAACAGTATGGTCGCCCGGAAGACGAACGCATTATCCCGTTTATGAAGATTGCAATGCCTGCGGCATTGTTTTCAATCCTCTTAACGGTTGCGAGTATCTTCTTTATTGCCACCAAAGGTCTAAACCTCGGTCTGGACTTTACCGGTGGTGTGGCAGCTGAACTGAATTATGCCAATCCGGTCAAACCGGAACAGGTTTCCCAAGCACTCAGCAAAGCCGGTTTTAATGATGCCGTGGTTCAAACCCTCGGTTCAGAACGTGATCTGATGGTGCGTATGCCCGTACAAGACGATATCGAAGCTGAAGACTTGACTCTAGCGGTTACAGCAGCGGCTCAATTGCCAAATAATCCGGCAGAAGTACCAAAGGTCGATGTCGTCGGTGGTCAGGTAGGTAACGAGCTTTATGTGCGTTCTGCTGGTGCTGTAGCACTGGCGCTCCTGCTGATGCTGGTCTATGTCACCATCCGCTTTGAGTTCAAACTGGCCATGGGTGCAGTATTGTCGCTATTCCATGACATTATCGTCACCCTTGGGATTTTTGCGATGATGCAGTGGCCATTTGACCTGACTGTACTTGCAGCACTCCTAGCGATCATCGGTTTCTCGCTCAACGATAATATCGTGGTCTCTGACCGTATCCGTGAGAACTTCCGTAAAATTCGTGGTGCAGAACCGGTCGAAATTGTCAACATCGCCCTGACTGAAACCTTGCGTCGTACCATTCATACTTCCATGACCTTATTGCTGGTGGTGCTTGCCATGATGCTGATAGGCGGTGATGGTCTGAAATGGTTCTCGATCGCGATGTTTGTCGGTGTCTTTGTCGGGACCTATTCGTCCATCTATATCGGTACGGCCTTTGCCTTGTGGCGTGGTCTAAACCGTCAGGACTTTATTGTTCAGGTGAAGCCAGAATTTGAAGACGAGAACCCGATTCCATAATCAGTTCTATTTGCATGTTCATCGTTCAGCCCGTCTTATGATGGGCTGAATTATTTCTGCTATTTGAACATACTGGCCGTGGGAAGAATCGCAATGACGGGATGAATTTTCTCAATATCAGTTTTTTGGAAAATCACCTGTCGGTGTTCATCCAGACTTTGAAATTCATAATAATCCTGAGCATCACTGACCAGTTGCAAAACAAGTTGCAAGCCATTGAGCAGATACACACAAAGAATATCCGATCCGGACACCTCTACCTGTTTGTCACAGATCAGCCACCAGCCCGGTTTTAAGCTGGGGACATAATACGGTCCTGCTACCTGAATCGCGTAATGCTGTACTTGCAGATGAAAAATATCCAGATTGAATGAGAGCGCTGAATCTATAGGAATAAGTGCGAATGCCTGCTGTTGCACCACCTGCATCTGAAATAGTCTGCCGTGCTCTGAAAGTGGAGATAACTCTACTTTGGGTTCAGCTGACTGGTCCAGGATTAAAGCATTGAGACCCAGTTGTTGCTCCAACTCTCTTGCTGCTTTCTCGCCGATCTGGCGTTTGCTATTCAGTAATTGTGCGATATATGACGCAGACAAGCCGAAATGCTCACAGATCTCTTTGCCAGTTTTAAATTGCTGCGTCTCGATCAACAGATCAATGACCTTGGCCAAGTTATTCCGTCTACGTTCAAATATTTCAGTCACACTCATCTCGGTCTGCTGGTCTATTTTTTATGCATATGATTTAGTTAGATTACAATAAAAAAGCCCGCAATTGAATTGCAGGCTTTTTAAACTTACATAATGGAAATTAAGTACCTTGCACCAGACGACGTGCACTGATAATTCCCGGTTGTTGTTCAAGACGGGCCAAAAGTTTGGAAAGTTGTGCCAGACCTTTGACTTCAATCAACAGCTTCATATTGGCAATACCGTCCGCCTCCGAAATGGTATTGACCTGACGGATGTTGATCTGATCCGAGAAAATGACTTGGGTCAGATCCTTCAGCAAGCCGCGTCGATCATAAGCTTCCACCACAATCTGTACGCTCTGACCACGGGTTGGCTGCATTTCCCAGTCTGCTTCTACCGCACGTTCAGGCTCTTGAGAAATCATACGCACATAGTCCGGACAAGCGACCTTATGGATGCTAACCCCCCGATTCAAAGTGATATAGCCGGCAATCGATTCGCCATGCACGGGTTGGCAACATTGGGCAATATGCAATTCCACGTTATCCAGACCATCAATCAGAATACCGTGCGCTGACAGCGTATGACTGGCACGCGGGTTCAGGGCAGGTTTCAGCACCAGCTCAGGCTCATCCTGATCCAGATGCATGTGACGGTTCACCTGATTAATCAGGGCATGCAGGCTGATATCACCATTGACCAGATTGACCAGAATGTCATCGCCAGTTTTGACATTGAAGTGACTACAATAATCATTCAGATCAATCGATTTCGGGTGAATTGCCAGACGTGATAGTTCCTTGTTCAGTACTTCACGGCCAACTTCCAGATTCTTGCTGCGATCTTGCTGGCGGAACCAGTGGCGCAGCTTGTCCCGCGCACGGGCAGTTTTGATATAACCCAGCGAATTAACCAGCCAGTCTCGGTTCGGTTCCCGGTCTTTTTTGGTCAGAATCTCGACCTGTTCACCAGTTTTCAAAGTATAGGTCAGCGGCACATAGCGCTGATTTACCCGTGCGGCATAGCACTTGTTCCCGACTTCGGTATGCACATGATAAGCAAAGTCCAGCACCGTCGAATCACGCGGCAGCTCTTTGATATCACCATCACGGCTAAACACATAGATCTTTTCAAAACCTTCGAAATCTTGAATATGTTCAAAATTCTCTATTTCATCTTCAGATTCTTTATGTGCACTGCTTTCATTACGTTCTTGATAATGCTCAAGCACCGCACGCAAGGAATGCAGACGATGGTTAAAGGAGCGATCTGTGGTTTTTGCACCTTCTTTATAATTAAAGTGTGAACATACTCCAAGTTCAGCTTCCTCATGCATTGCATGGGTACGAATCTGCACTTCAAGTGACTTGTTCTCGGCAATGACCGCAGTATGCAGGGAGCGATAGCCATTGGCTTTCGGATTGGTAATATAGTCGTCAAACTGATGCGGAATGTGGCGCCAGATCTGATGCACAATACCTAAAGTGTGGTAACACTCCGGCACACTTTTCACCAGTACCCGTAAAGCACGAATATCATAGAGCTGGTCAAAGCTCAGGTTCTTGCTTTTCATTTTCCGATAAATCGAATAAATGTGCTTCACCCGGCCGTTAATTTCGGCTTCAATGCCATGCTCGGACAATTCATTGCGTAATTTTTCAATCACAAACTGAATATACTGTTCACGCTCGAGACGCTTTTCATTCAGTAAGGAAGCAATTTCTTTATAACGTTCCGGCGCAAGATAACGGAAAGCCAGATCTTCCAGCTCCCATTTTAGCTGGGCAATACCTAAACGGTGTGCCAGTGGCGAGTAAATGGTCAGAATTTCTCGGGCAACCCGTTCCTGACGCTCACGCGAGGAATTGGCCAGTTCACGCAAGGCATAGGTACGTTCGGCCAGCTTGACCAGAACGACACGCACATCTTCGGTGACAGAGATCAGCATTTTGTAAATGCCAGACAGATGCTCGCGCTGGTTATTGTTAAAATGATCTTCCAGACGCTTATTTTTTTCGATCAGCTCGGACAGCTTACCCATGGCAAGCGTACCTTTGACCAGACTATGCACCTGTTCGCCGAACTTTTCCAGTACTTCACCGAGTGGCATGACGCCTTCACGAACAGCACGATACAGCATGGCTGCGGACAAAGTATCTTCATCTACATGCAGATGAGCTAGAATATCCGCCATCTCAATACCGGTATAAAAGGTATTGGAGCGGTGCTGGACCGTACTTTGCAGCTCTCTTTCTAATGTTAAGTGGGCGACTTCTTCGAGCTGCGTTAAAGGTGCGCCATCTAATATGCCACGAACCCGATCCAACCATTCAGTCAGATCCTGGTGTGCTTGTTCGGCATGTTCTACAGTCGTCTCCTGCGACAACTCATTAAGTCGTCCAGGGAGTTGCTCACGTACTGTGACCATACCCTTCTCCTACTTTTAAAAACATCATTTCTTTAATCGTTTATTTGATTTTCTTTTTCGAACAATGCGATTGATTCCACATGTCCAGTATGTGTAAACATATCCATCACTCCCGCCTGGGTGAGACGATAGCCCTGTTGTGCCAATAGTCCTGCATCTCTGGCCAGAGTCGCAGGATTACATGACACATAAACGATTCTTTTTGCTCCAAACTTAGGAATATAGTGCATTACTTCTTCTGCGCCGGCACGTGGCGGGTCGATTAATAATGCATCAAAACCTTGATTTGCCCAAGCATGGTGCGAAAAATCTTTGGTTAAATCTTGTGAATAGAACGATATTTGTGCAATACCATTGTTTTTGGCATTTTCTGCACCACGTCGAACCATTTCCTCACTTCCCTCTACTGCAATCACTTGACCCGATGCACCAACACAGCGCGCAAGCGGCAACGAAAAGTTTCCTAATCCACAGAACAGATCTAAAACCCGCTCTCCCTGTTGCAGTTGTAGCAAATCACATGCCAATCGCACCATTTGCGGATTGATACTTGAGTTCACCTGAGTAAAGTCCAGTGGATTAAAACCGAATTTTACATCAAAGTCATCAAGACCATAGTGTAAGCGTGCAGCGTCCTCTGGCTGATCTATACGCAACAGCCCATCTTTAGCGGCAGGCTGAACATACAGTTGCCAACCTTTCTGTAACGTAAATTCTCGCAATTGGTTGACATCTTCTGCAGATAATTTTGCAGTTTCGCGCACCAGCAGTGCGATCTCTTGATCTCCCATCGCCAATTCTATATGACCGATGTCCGCCTTACCGTTAAGACCTTGCAGTAATTGTTTAAGACGCGTAACCGAACCAAACTCGCGATCCAGAATCATGCAGCGATCAATTGGGATCAGTTTGTTGGACTGGTTCTCACGAAAGCCCACCACCAGCTGTTTTTTGGAAGGCAGATAACGCACACCGATTCGGGCCTTGCGGCGATAATCTTCACGTTGTGAACGTAAGGGGGGCAACCATTGCTCAGGCTGGATTCCAGCAAAATGCTGTAAATGTGACTTTAAGACATTCTGTTTCAACTCAATCTGGGCATCTGGCGCGATATGCTGCATATTGCAGCCGCCACAAGACCCAAAATGCGGGCAGATGGGTTCAACGCGAATTTCAGAAGCATCGCCCAGCAATTCAAGGCTGTCAGCTTCTTCAAGTTTTTTGACTTCACGGGTAATGCGGGCACGCACGGTTTCACCTGGCAAGGCATAGCGTATAAAGACTTTCTTGCCATGTTTTTCCAGCGGATGATCCGGATGCGAACCATAGTGAGCAATGCCACGTCCTTCATGTGAAAGTGCTTCAACCTGAAAAATGTACTCGGGTTGCTGGGTAGGACGTGCTTGTGCTCGATATTTCATGAAAACCTAGGGTGTGGAGATGGGGAAATCAAATTGGGTAAATTCAGTGCGTTGTGAAGTTTCACGCCAGACTGATAAAAACTCTGCATGTTGCGGCTGGGTGTGCAAATACTGGATGGTACTTTGGACCAGATGCTGATAATCAGGCAGCAACAGCTGTCCCTTTAGTAACAGCCAGCGGATATACACCAGCCAGGTATTCAGAACGTCCCCTTCACAATAAGAGGTCAGTTCGGTCCATTGCTGATTGCGGACATATTCGGGTATACGGTAAACGCCGTCACCGCGTTTGCCTGGATAACCCAGCAAATGTGCCACATCATCCAGCTTCTGGAAATGACGGGCATGAAACATGGCCATCACATCCATCAAATCAACATGACGATGATGGTAACGATTCTGGTAGTTATTATAACGCTTTTGCGTATCAATTTCGCCCTGATCGAACAGACTCGGTGCAGAGAGCCCATGATACATGGCACGGTATAAAATTACTGGTAAATCAAACTGTGAGCCATTCCAACTCACTAGAGTTGGATGGCGCTTGTCAAAAATTGACAAGAATTTTTTCAAAATTTCTGCTTCAGAATGCTGTTCCCGGCTAAACGAAAACAGCTTCATGCCCTGCTCATCGATCCATAAACCGGAAATACAGACAATTTCATGCAGCGGCAAACGCTGAAAATCCGAACCTGAATCCTGACGGCGTAATTTGGTCAGCGCCTGATCCAGATCTGCCTCAGGCAAGTCCAGACCAAACAGATGCGCCCCTGATTTGAGATCGGTTTGGGTTTCAATATCGAAAGTTAAAACAGGCAAGCGCATATATAGGTCTCAGAAATTATTCAGTATCTTCTACAGAGAATAACCCTGTAGACAAGTAACGGTCACCGCGGTCACACACAATGCATACAATCACTGCATCCGGGTGTTGTTCAGCAATTCTGAGAGATGCCCATACTGCCCCTCCAGAAGATACGCCTGCACTGATTCCTTCCAGACGTGCCAGTTGACGTGCAGTTTTCTCTGCTTCAATCTGCGGAATATCCATGATCTCATCAACACGGCTGGCATCAAAAATCGTAGGCAGATACTCTTTCGGCCAACGGCGGATACCCGGAATATTTGAACCTTCTGAAGGTTGTAAACCGACAATTTGCACATTCGGGTTTTGTTCTTTGAGGTATTTAGAAATACCCATAATGGTACCTGTCGTGCCCATCGAACTCACAAAGTGCGTAATCTTGCCACCGGTTTGCTCCCAAATTTCAGGACCCGTAGTCAAATAGTGTGCTTCCAGATTATCCGGGTTACCAAACTGGTTCAGCACCAGACCGATGCCGTCTTTTCCCATTTGCTGTGCCAAATCACGGGCATGTTCCATACTTTCAGATTCAATCAGCTCTGCACCATAGGCACGCATGGCATCTTTACGTTCCTGGCTTGAGCTTGCAGGCATAATGAGCTTCATTTTATAGCCACGCATTGCAGCCACCATGGCCAATGCAATCCCTGTATTCCCACTCGTTGCCTCAATCAGGGTATCACCCGGTTTGATCTGACCGCGTTTTTCCGCCTGCATGATCATATTATAGGCCGGGCGGTCTTTCACCGAACCTGCCGGATTATTGCCTTCGAGTTTCGCGAGTACTGTAGCTTGAGTGTGACTTGCCAGACGCTGCAAACGCACCAGTGGCGTTTTGCCTACATAATGGTCCAACAAAAATTCATCTGCTTGAAAATCAGGGGTGGTATTACTCATTATTTGCACCTATATCGAGGTGCGGCTATTGTATGAAAAAATGCTTTTCCCTGCACTCATTTAGCAGGGCTTTTTCAGAAAACTCGCCAAAACTCGTCAAGTATCAAGTCATCCACGACATTTCCCTGTGATCTGCTCAGATGAAGCGGTCAGCTTATATGATAAAAGTACTATTCCGCCCTGCACTATTCACCCTGAAAGTTCCGGGTTCTTGCCCTAGGCCTGCTTGAGCAAAACTGACTCAAATCTTTTATATTTTTAGCCTCTAATCCGAACATTTATAAAAATAGTGCTTAAATTTTAACTGTAGATTTAAAGCATGTTAATATGCCAGGCATAAAGAAAATACTGCTTAAATCATGTCAACTATCAACAAAAAGCTGTTTAAACGCTTACACTTAAATCATGCCTATGGACAGCTGATTGCGCTGATTTTTGTGCCGATTACCATTTTGGCCTGTGTTGGCGCCATGCTGGTGTTGACTGAAACTTCAAATGCTGCACGTGCGCAGCAGAAGCAGATGGCCATCGCGATTCTGACCCGCTTCCAAGGGACTGCAGAATATGCACTGGATATCTTGAATCTGTATCCATGGCAATATGACCAGGCTCACAATGCCATGCAGAACATGCTGAATGAAAAGCATCTGTTACGGGCAGCGGTTCTGGACGAAAATGGCAAAAAACGTTTAGGGATCGGCTTTCAGGAAAAGGCTGCCTGGCCCGATTTTGAGAAAAGCGGCAATTTTGTCGGTCCGATCCTGTATCAGAACAATCATGTCTATGCCCTTAAAATAAATGAAAACACTTTTTCTCCCGGCTGGCTGGCGATTGAACTGGATAATCAGCCTCTGGAAATTGCCCGTTATCGGGTAATGATTGTCTTGATTGCAACCGGATTACTGACCTTATTATTATTGCTTCTCTGTCTGAATTTTTATTCACGGCGCTGGATTGCGCCAATGTATGAAATTCGCATGCAGTTGCAACGCCTGAATGCCGATACCCTCGGCCAGCATATGGTGATTAATAGCACCGGAGAGTTGCGTTTATTGCAACGTGATATTGCCAATGTGGTGAAACGTCTGCATTTTAGCTTTCTGGAATTGCGTGAACATACCGAGCAGACCGAAGATGATTTGCGCCGCACCCTTGATACTTTAGAAGTCCAGAATATTACCTATCGTCAGGCACGTGACCAGGCGATCTCGGCCAACCAGGCCAAGTCTGTGTTTCTGGCCAATATCTCCCATGAACTGCGTACTCCACTGAACAGTATTGATGGTTTTATTCATCTGTTATTACGTCAGGGCAATCTCAGCAACGAGCAAAGCCTGTATTTGCAGACCATCCGTAAATCTTCTGCGCATTTACTGGCACTGATTAATGATGTCCTGGATTTTTCCAAAATTGACGCCGGCAAACTGGAACTGGAAACGGCACCTTTTGACCTGGAAGAAGCGATCTTTGATGTGATGGACATGTTGTCGCCTCTGGCAGCACAAAAACATATTGATATGGCTTTTTATTATGCTGACGGCGTGCCAAAACACATCATTGGTGATGCGCTGCGGTTTAAGCAGATTCTGACCAACCTGATTTCCAATGCGATCAAATTCACCCCGGATGGAGAAATCATTGTCCGGGCTCGCATGGAACATGATGGCAAGGATCAGTGTTTGCTGCATTTCAGTGTGCAGGACAGCGGTATTGGCCTGAGTGGTACAGACCGTAAAAAACTGTTTGAATCCTTCTCTCAGGGCGATACCTCGGTGACCCGCCAGTTTGGCGGTACCGGTCTCGGGCTGGCAATTTCCAAACAGCTGGTGAACCTGATGCATGGCCAGATCGGGTTTGAAGACAATCAGGAACGTGCCCCGACTGAAAAAGGCTCGACGTTCTGGTTTACTGCCCAGTTCCTGGTTGATGAAAATAACGTGATTGAGCATCCAAATTTCAGCGAATTGACTGTCATTTCTTATCTTGCACATCCGGCAACTGCGAACGTGCTACGGCAGTATCTCGAGAATTATCAGGTCAAACACATTGAATGCGCATCAATTCTGGATCTGTTCAGCCGTCTGAACCATTTGCAGGATAGCGAAAATACTTGGCTGATTGTCGATCATAGTGGTGACAGTGAAGTTCTGTTACGTGAAATCCGTTCACGTTATCAGGGACATCTGGCGGTATATGGTTATCAGATGCAGCTGGATCCGAGCATGCTTAATAACTATCGTGCCCGTGCCCTGCATCAGCCTCTCAGCCGCAGCGCGCTGATTCAGCTGCTCGGTAATCAGCCGATCTTTGATCAGGAACAGCATGAAGAATTTAATGGCCAAGGTCTGCATATTCTGGCCGTGGATGATCATTTGCCCAACCTGATTGTTCTGGAAGCCTTGCTGGGCGAACTGAATGTCACTACGACCAAAGCGCTTAGCGGACAGGAAGCGATTGATATTATCCAGCGCCGTTATGAGCAGAAACAGCCAGCTTTTGATCTGGTCTTTATGGATATCCAGATGCCGGTGATGTCGGGAATTGATACCACCCGTGCCATTCGCTCGCTGGAATCGACCTTTGAAAATCATAACCGCCTGCCGATTATTGCTTTGACGGCGCATGCGCTTTCTGATGAAAAACATAAACTGCTGCAAAATGGCATGGATGACTATGTTACCAAGCCGATCCAGATCGAGCAGATTATCCAAATTTTGACACACTGGACCACCGAGCATTTTAAACGCATTCCGGTACTGGAACGTGCCAATGTGATTGATGCCTTGGATCCGAATATTCTGGACTGGCAGCAAAGCCTGCAACTGGCAGCCAATAAGGAAGACCTGGCGGTAGACCTGTTACGCATGCTGGTGGACAGCTTTGCGGATGAACTTGATGAAATGCAGCAACTGATTGAATTGGAAGATTTTCCGCAACTTGAACATGTGCTGCATCGTCTTTATGGCGCGACCCGCTATGTCGGAGCACCGACTTTGCAGAAGGTTACGGGTGGTTTTGAGCAGTTCGTTTCGACCCTGCGCAAAGAACGCCGTAAGGCCGATGAAAGTTTTGTGCAAGATGTACTGAAATATTTTGATGAACTTAAAGCTGTGGTTGAGCAGGTCGAACAGGCTGCCCAACAAATTTTAAGACAACATTTAAATTAAATATCTGAAGCTGCTCAGCTCATGATTTGAGAAGTGTGACTGAGCTGTCATGCAAGCCCAAAGGCTGCATGCTATGCTCAAGCCAGGAAAAATAAGGAAGAATGCCATGTCACTTGTACGCTTGGAAAAAAATAACGGCATTGCCACGGTTACATTGAATCGCCCAGATAAACGCAATGCCATGAGCTTTGCCCTGCTGCGCGAACTGGTCGCGACTGCACAGAAAATCAAAAAAGATAAAAGTATCCGTTGTGTGATTTTAAACGGTGAAGCCCAGGTCTTTAGTGCCGGTATTGATCTGGCCGATTTAAATAATCCTAAAAATCGTGCTTATGCCGCATGGGAACTGATCCGCCCCGGTCAAAGCCTGTTTCAAAAAGCATTTCTGGTCTGGCAGGAATTGCCAGTTCCGGTGATCGCTTCGATGGAGGGCTTCTGTTTTGGTGCCGGCATGCAGCTTGCTCTGGCCGCAGACATACGTATTGCTCATCCTGACACCAAAATGTCGATTATGGAAACCCGTTGGGGACTGGTGCCAGACATGGGACTCAGCCGTTCACTGAAAGGCCTGATTGGGATTGATCTGGCAAAAGAGCTCACTTTGACTGCCCGGATTTTTGAGGGCAAATATGCCAAAGAAATCGGTCTGATCACCCATGTCGATCAACAGCCATTGGCGAGAGCACAGGCTTTGGCTGAGGAAATGCTGCAGCGTTCTCCAGATGCGCTGATGGCCTCTAAATTTGTACTGGATGCCATGCAGCATCGTCCGAATAAATCCCTGCGTATGGAAAAAATCTGGCAGTTGAAATTATTACTGGGTAAAAACAGTCAATTGGCCCGTAAAAAAGACAAGAACCCAGAGGTTCAATTTGTGCCACGCCAATACAAATAAGTCGAGTCTGAGTCAAAGCAAGGAATAAAGGAAAGTATGCAGTTGAATCTTGATACTAAAATTGCCTTCTTAGGGATGGGATTAATGGGCACTCGCATGGCTATGCGTCTGCTTCAGGCAGGTTTTCAGGTGGCGGTCTGGAACCGTACACCTGCGGCCTGTAATCCCTTGCTGGATCAGGGTGCGACTGCGCTGTCTCTAGACCAGATTTCCAATTATCCGGTGATTCTTACCTGCCTGGCAGATGATCAGGCGATGCAATCTGTCTTTGAGCAAATTGAGCCATATTTGGTCGCTGATCAAGTCATTGTAGATTTCTCCAGCCTTTCGGTACAGCAAACTCAAGCACTTGCCGCAGAAGCACAGGCCAAAAAAGTAACCTGGATTGATTCTCCAGTGTCAGGGGGTACCGCCGGGGCCGAACAAGGCAGTCTGGTGATTTTTGCTGGTGGTGATGCCGCTACAATTAGATCACTTGACCCGATTTATAAAGCACTTTCCCAGCGTGTCACCCGTATGGGGGATACGGGCACCGGTCAGGCAACCAAAATCTGTAATCAGCTGATTGTCGCGGCCAATAGTACCCTGATTGCAGAAGCCGTAGCCTTGGCTGGCCTTGCCGGGGTAGATACACGCTTACTGGCGCCAGCGTTGGCAGGTGGTTTTGCCGACTCCAAGCCTTTCCAGATTCTGGCGCCGCGTATGGCCACGCAGACTTTTGTACCAGTGCAATGGAAAGTCCAGACCTTGTCCAAGGATCTGAATAATGCCGTACAACTGGCCCAAAGCTTTGAGCTGGATGTTCCAGTCGCAACTCAGGCACTTTCACAGTTACAGGCCCATCAGGCTCAAGGCTTTGCCGAAGCAGATCTAGCCACTGTAATCCAGCAACTAAAACATTCATAACGCTTGATTTATGCAGCCTCGAATATTGAAGAGAAAGACATGATTAAACTTGCCGTCAACCTGTCGATGATTTTTACTGAAGTGCCACTCATCGAACGCTTCGCGCTGGCTCGTGCGCAGGGTTTTAATCATGTGGAAATCCAGTTTCCTTATGAACTCAGTATTGGCCAGATTCAAAACCAGCTCAGCACCCATCAGCTGAACTTGTGCCTGATTAATGTACCGGCAGGTGATTTAATGCAGGGTGGTCATGGCCTAGCTGGCATTCCGGGACGGGAAATCGAGTTTCGTCATGCGGTTGAGCAGGCCATCCAGTATGCTACCGCACTGAATGTACCCCGGGTGAACATTCTGGCAGGAAAGCAGCCTGTGGATTGTGACCTGTTGCCCTGCTTAAGTACGCTAGCAAGTAATCTGAAAATGGCTTGCTCAATGCTGCTTGACCATCAAATTGAACCGGTCTTTGAAATGATCAATGGCATCGATATGCCACGCTTCTTGATTCAAAATGTTGCTCAGGCCCAGGAAATGCTCGAAGCAGTTCAACATCCGGCCTTAAAAATGCAGTATGACTGCTACCACATGGCGATGATGGGCGAAGATGTATTGGAAACTTTGCAAGAAAATATTGCGTCGATTGGCCATATCCAGTTTGCGGATTGTCCGGGACGACATCAACCCAATACGGCCTCAATTCAATATCATGATATATTTCAGTGGTTAAAACATAACCATTATCAAGGGTACGTGGCTGCCGAGTATAAACCCAGCGGACACTCCTGTGATTCCTTTGCCTGGAAAGACGAATTCTTTGCGGAGCATGACTGAGTAGAATGTGGTCTGATTTGAAATTTTGGACTAAAACCGCTATATTAGATCATGCATAATTGTTAGGAAATTACACCCCCCATGAATTTAGAACCATCGCCCAGCGCTTCTAATTCTCACGATCTTACTATGAATTCAAATTCTCAAGCTGTACAGGATTGTTTAAAAGTCGTACATGCTGCACTTGAAGATGTAAAAGCAAAAGAAATTGTTGAGCTTGATGTTCGCGGTATCAGTAATGTAGCTGATGCTATGGTCATTGCAAGTGGTACATCGACTCGTCATATCAAATCACTGGCCAATAATGTTGCTGAAGAAGCACGTAAAGCTGGCTTTCGCCCTCTAGGTATAGAAGGCGAACGTGATGCTGAATGGATCCTGCTCGACCTCGGTTATGTGGTTGTTCACTGCATGCTTCCAACAGCACGTAAATTCTATGACCTAGAAAGCTTATGGCGCAATCCTACAGATACTGATTCTGTAGCGTAAAAACCGAATATTCAAGAAAGCGACCTGTGTAGGTCGCTTTTTTATTGCCTGTTCATCCAACTTTATAAGCATTAATACAACTCAATCAGCTATTTTTCTTTAATTTTCATCTTGTCCTATGCACCGATTTGATTGGTATTTTAGGATCAATTCATCATAAACATAGAAGTTTGATGACCACAGAATAATGCTTTTTCAAGATATAAAAAAATCCCCCTTTATTAAAGGGGGACTCAGGGGGATTCTAATGATTTAAATGATTAGTGACCGGTACCATTAATCGCTTTGGTCATGTCTTCCACAACTTTCTTGGCATCACCGAAGATCATCATGGTTTTGTCATTATAGAACAAGTCATTGTCCAGACCTGCATAACCGGTTGCCATAGAGCGCTTGATCACCATGATGGTACGCGCCTTATGTGCTTCCAGAATTGGCATGCCATAAATTGGAGAACTTGGATCATCTTTCGCAGCAGGGTTAACCACGTCGTTTGCGCCAATGACAAGAACCACATCAGTTGCCGGAAAGTCCGAGTTGATCTCGTCCATTTCCAGGATGTCTTCATAAGGAACATCTGCTTCAGCAAGAAGTACGTTCATATGACCAGGCATACGGCCTGCAACTGGATGAATCGCGAAGCGAACCGTTACGCCCTGCTCTTTCAGCAAGTTTGCCAGTTCTTTTACCGCATTCTGTGCACGACCTTGTGCCATCCCATAACCCGGTACAATGACTACGCTGTCCGCATTCGACATCAGGAAGCCCGCATCATCTGCTGAACCTGAACGGTAATTACGCTGCACCTGTTCGCCAGCTGCTGCTGTCGGTGCGGCACCACCACCCATCGCACCACCAAACAGTACGTTAATGATGGAACGGTTCATTGCTTTACACATGATGTAAGACAGAATTGCACCTGAAGAACCGACCAGTGAACCGGCAACGATCAGCATGTTATTTTCTAAAGTGAAACCAATACCGGCTGCAGCCCAACCTGAGAAGGAGTTTAACAGTGAAACCACAACTGGCATATCGCCGCCGCCTACCGGGGCAATCCACACCCAGCCAAATGCCAGTGCAAGACCTGTCATCGCCCAGAAAGAAGTCATGCTACCCGTCAGGAAGAAATGAATCCCAAAGCCCAGCATCGCAACAAAAATCAGTGCCTGAACCGGTTTTACCCACGCGCCAGAAATAGTTTTTGCCCATTTCTTTGCAGCCAGCTTGCCATAAGCAAAGACGGATGCGGTAAAGGTAATTGCACCCACGAAACAGCCCACAAACAGTTCAAACAAGTGAACCTTGCTCATTGCATGGAATGCAACGCCATTCGCTGCCAACAGGTCTGGACCTAATTCAATCAGCTTGTTGTTATGGATAATCGCCGCTACTGCAATCAAGACTGCAGCCAGACCAACCAGTGAGTGCATAAGTGCCACAGTTTCAGGCATCTGCGTCATTGGAACGGTACGTGCACGTGCAATTCCCACCACCGCACCGGCTGCCATTGCAGCAAGAATCATCCAGACCACTGGATTGTCTGCAACAAAGAATGTGGTCACTACAGCGATCGCCATCGCGATCATACCGTAACGGTTACCTGCAATCGCAGTTTTAGGACCAGACAAACCACGTAGCGTTAAGATAAAAAGAACGGCGCCAATCAGGTAGAACCAATCCGCATAATCTCGAATAAATTCCATGTATTAACCCTCTTTTTTCTTTTGCTTAGGTTTGAACATTTCCAGCATACGTGCAGTTACAGCAAAGCCACCGAAAATATTAATGCTAGCCAGGAATACTGCAATCGCACCCAGTACGCTCACCACGTTAATAGTCTGAAAATCCACGCTACCTTCAACGCCGATTACAGGCAAACCAACAGTCTGGATCATCGCACCGACAATAATGATCGATGACAAGGCATTGGTGACCGCCATCAACGGCGTATGTAGTGCTGGTGTCACTCCCCAAACCACGTAGTAACCCACGAAGATGGCCAGGACGAAAATCGTAATTGTTTCAACCATGAGTCTGCTCCTTAACCACGTTTTAACAGCACTTGGCCGCCGTGAGTGACAAGTAGGGCTTTTTGAATTTCATCTTCCTGATTCAGGACAAAGTTCTTGTCTGCATCAAAAAGTGTTTCAACAAAGTTATAGACGTTACGTGCATAGAGCGCTGATGCTTCAGTCGATACCGTCGATGGAATATTTGGAACACCCAGAATCTTCACACCATTTTCAGTAACAACGGTTTCACCGCATTTCGAACCTTCAACGTTACCACCTGATTCCACCGCCATATCCAGGATCACTGAACCCGGTTTCATCTTGGCTACAGTTTCAGCTCGGATCAAACGCGGTGCATCACGACCTGGTAAAAGCGCAGTGGTAATCACGATGTCGGCATTCGATACCGCTTTATCAACAATTGCAGCCTGATCGCGGATGTATTCTTCACCCGGCATCCAGCCATAACCATTTTTGGCAGCATCTGCAGCTTTTTGCTGTTCTTCCGGTGACATAGGTACATCCAACCATTTACCGCCCAAAGACTCGACCTGATCCTTTGCAGTTGGACGCAGGTCTGTGGCTTCAACGATGGCACCTAAACGTTTTGCAGTGGCAATCGCTTGCAAACCTGCTACACCGACTCCCATGATCACCACACGGGCCGGTTTGACGGTCCCCGCAGCAGTCATCAGCATTGGGAACATACGCTGGTATTCAGCAGCAGCCAAAAGCACTGATTTATATCCAGCCAGGTTGGCTTGCGAAGACAATACGTCCATGTTTTGCGCACGTGACAGGGTCCGTGGCAACAACTCAAGAGCAAATGCAGTCACATTCTGCGCCGCGAACTGGTCAAGCTCGGTATTGCGGTATGGGTCAAACATCGCCACCACCGTGGTATTGGCAGACAGCTTCTGAATTTCTTCACCCTTGGGTGCACGAACTTTCAAAACCATCTGGCTACCGGTATAGGCATCATCCGTAATTTTGGCACCAACTTGCTCATAGGCACTGTCGATGTAGGCAGCTTTAACGCCGGCACCACGTTCGATCACCACACTATGACCAGCGCTGATCAATTTCTTTACTGTCTCAGGCGTCGCAGCGACGCGATTTTCACCGACGACAGTTTCGGCTGGAATTCCAATCTGCATGAGCGTCCCTCAAGCTAATTTTTCTTAAGTAAACATCGTGATTTACGATGTTTCCCCTCAGGATGTGTTTTTGTTGAATTTTTGGATTCTAATCAAACTGTTTGAAATTACTACCCACTATTTATTTAATAAATACCTATATTTTGAACTGATGATTCATAAAAAATTTCGCTGTGATAGCACATTTATTTCATTTGCTGGAGATTCATAGGTGATGAATTTATAAACGATATTCATTCCATTGGATAATCAACCCAGATTTAACTGGATGGTAGACAGACACATTTCTGATTTATTTTGTTACATTGATCATTCTGACAATTATCGTTGCATCTTTTGGTACAAGTACAGATTTTTGATTTATCTGCTGACTACTCATAGCAGGACCTGAGCTGAACCACTTTTTTAGTTTTGACTTTTCTGACAGATTTAATATTTAAGCAGAAACAATAATTTTTTAGATATTCAAAACATATTTTATAAAATGATAGTGTTTGTTGAGAAGATCTTTAGCTGACCAAATTGGGCTATGTTCTGGAAACAGATCTTTAAACACTTATAAGATTCAAGTCTCAAACCGTCAGATAAAGGGTCAAAAAAAACCTTAAGGACCATTTATTATATTAATGTATGGATCTGACTTACTCATTGAAAAATCAGGTTTTGCACCATATTTGCGCAATAAAATAGAGTAAATGTTCAACTATCTTGACCCTCATGCCCCTTTTTTACCCTTGTCTGCACCGAGGTGCGTCTTAATGAAGCAGCTCTCTTATTAAAAGCGAAAAAATTCCATAACTATTCACTTATATTTTCGAGGTGAGCTTGTTCCCCTTTACTTAATCTGCCTGAGCTCTGGCAATTTTTCATAATGACAATATTTCTTTACTTTTAAAGTAATAACTTCTGACCTATAGTGCCTTCAATTTCTACATTATTCTTTTTTCATTTAAATTCTTCCAGCTTAAATACAAGGTTAACCCTATGAACATGCCTCTCGATATCAGTCAAAACAAGCCCTTATTATGGCTGATGGCGATTGCATGCGGTTTATGTGCCGGCGCTAACTATTATTCCCAACCCCTGATTTCATCGATTCAGCAGTATTATCAGGTACCTGAATCACAAGTGGCACTCACTGTGACCTTTGCTCAAATTTCTTATGCCTTGGGGTTACTGTTTATTGTTCCTTTGGGCGACATGTTAAATAAAACCAAACTGATCCCCTTTCTCATGCTGGGGGCGGCGGTAGGTTTATTTATCTGTGCCAGTGCAGTGAATCTGCCGATGCTCTGGATCGGCACCATCATTGCAGGGCTGTTTTCTGTCGCGGCGCAGATTCTAATCCCCTTGGCTACAATGGCGGTCAAACCGGAAAAAACTGGAGAAGTGGTCGGCTTTCTGATGAGTGGCTTGCTGGTCGGTATTCTGCTCTCGACCAGTATTGCCGGGTTACTTTCCGACCTGTTTCACTGGAAAACGATTTATATCCTCAGTGGTATAACTATGCTGGCCTTAAGCTTTTACCTAAAAGGAAAGTTACCGAGCTTGCCACGTCTGAGAATCAGCTATGCCGCAATTTTTAAATCCATGGCAGCATTACTCAAGCAGGAACCGCGTCTGGTTTTGCGTTCACTGACAGGTGCCTGTGCATTTGCTGCCATGAGTATGCTGTTCTCGACCATCGCCCTGCTATTGACCCAGGAACCTTTTCAGCTTTCTGATGTTATGGTCGGACTGGTCACACTGGTGGGTGTATTTGGCGCGCTTTCCACGCAGTTCATTGGTAAATGGGCCGATCGTGGCCATATCAAAATACTTAGCTGGACCGGCTGCTTTATCCTGATTGGAAGCTGGATCTTCCTGTATTTTGGTGCAGTGTCCTTGCTGAGTTATATCTTGGGTTACGGGCTGATAAATCTGGGACTTGCAATTACGCATAGTTGTAACCAGAACGTGATTTTTCGCCTGCGCCCAGATGCCAAGTCACGGGTGAACTCACTCTACATGACCTTGTATTTTATTGGAGGTGCTTGTGGCTCGGCCTTAGGCGTATATGCCTGGCATCATGGTGGATGGAGCATGACCTGTATGGCAGGGCTCGGGCTGGCTCTATGTGCTGCCTTATTCACTCTGTTGGATCAATGGCATCATGCACGGAAGTTGGCATGATGCTTAATCCTATTTAGCTGACTTGCGCTGCCGGATAATAGGGCTTATTCAAATCCAGTGTTTTTGCGTTTTCCAATAAAATACAGATAAAAACTGGTAATAATGCTGCCAGAATTCGGCAACTTTCCTCGAATGACTTATGGTTCAATGAACTTTGGCAGGTCATACCACCATGCATGAGCTGATGGTGTAAGGTATATAAACGATGAAATAACAGCTTTAGAACTTCAACTGAATTTTTTTCCTGCAAGGCATTCTGTATTTGTTGCTTCTGATTCTCAAGTACTGCCTGACAGTTTTCCAGACTAATTTTTTGATTGCGATAATCCCAAAAGCTTTGATGTAGATATGAGTTATCTAATAGTGAATGAATCGGCTGGCTATATTTTTCCCAGACAATATGGCCGATTTTCTGTTCTGTATCGTTTTGGCAAAGTATTTCTAAAAATTGATGTAACTTGTCTTGTCCCTGAATCAGATCGCCCTCCTCTGCATAAATAGACTGAAAGCTGATCCACAGACTGATAAATTTAAAATCCAGATCTCGATCCAGCTCCAGTGATTTTTTAAACCAGCCCACTCCACGATGAATTCTTAAATTAAAATGTGCCGAATTTTGTGCTTTGTAGCTTTTGTAAATTTCCTCCAGTAACAGCATCATTGTTCTCCTTATTTATAGCGTTTTTTTATTCCTCTCTCACTATCAAAATATACCACTGAGAAATGACTGGGAATTCCATTTTCATTTTTAGCTGACATTGTCAGAGCTCAACAGGAAGCTCGCTCTACTGGGCTTGTTTTTTAATTTTATTTTTCCTCCCCCCTCTTTTTTTAATATCTGCAATTCGGTACGAGTACATCAGCCGTACCTACCAGCTACCAAGGTATTAGTTTTTTCCTTTCTGTCGAAAAAGAGTGAATGGAAAGTGTATTGAAAATGAACAATAAATAAGGCTGTAAACTGATTTTTGAGCGTGAGAACTATATAGGCTTATTCAGATAATATTCCCAAGATCCCTTATCTAAAACAAATAGTTCGGGAATTAATCTAATTTAACCCCTCATTATATTATTTTCGTCGCAATAAAATGAACGCTCATAATATAAAAAAACATATATCAAAATTTAATATAAAAATTAAAACCCCATACAAGAAAATCACCTCACACCAAAAATTAAAATTAATGAATATTTAAGTTAATATTCATTAAAAATAAATTATTTTTAAATTCTGAATAAATTCAGGATTAAATATATAGTAACAATTACCTTTTAATATGTGAAAACTAACATATTGACCCTAAAACCCCCTCCAAAAAAGATTATTAATTACAATATCTTAAGACAATCAAATAAAACCAAGTTTAAATAAACTAATATTTTCATTAAATAAAATATAGACTTAAATAAAAATCATATTTTGTTTCAAAATGTAATTCAATATAAAAAACGGATTTTAAAAATATATATAAAATACTAAGCATTTGATTAATATAAAATCTAGAAAAAATACACTTATTTGCATTATTTAAATCCAACATAGTATTTTTATAAAGTGAAAATCAAAACTCAATTTAAAAATAGATTAAATAATAACAGTGAGTCTATAAAATGATTGAATGGATACAAGGTGAATTAAAACATAGCCCTGAAATTCTATTGTTTTTATCTTTGGCAATAGGCTTTTGGATTGGAAAATTTCAATTTGGCAAATTCCAGCTCGGCGGTGTTGCTGGCTCATTGTTAGCCGCTGTTGTGCTTAGTCTTATTGGTGTACCCGTCGACAATGGCGTTAAGGCCATCCTCTTTGCACTGTTTATTTATGCAGTAGGTTTCGAAAGTGGTCCCCAATTTTTCAAATCGCTGGGACCCAAATCACTCAAAGAAATTCTATTAGCGGTATTTATGGCAGTTTGCGGACTGGCTACCGTGCTCATCATGGCAAAAATATTCCAGCTGGACAAAGGAATGGCCGCAGGACTGGCAGCAGGCGGAATGACCCAATCGGCAATTATTGGTACAGCAGGCGATGCTATTTCTCGTCTAGACTTACCTGCCGCGGAGATCCAGAGGCTTCAAGCCAATGTCGCGATTGGATATGCAGTAACCTATATTTTCGGTTCACTCGGTGCCATTATTATCTGCGCGAGTATCGTACCAAAATTTATGGGTCGGGGCATTCGTGATGATGCGCTCAAGGCACAAGCTGAACAACTAAAAGGCGCCTTTCAACTGGCACCTGGGCAAGAACTTGCTATGCCTGAAATTGTTGGGCGTATTTATAGAGTTCAGCAAGCCTCAGGACAAACAATTTCAGAGCTTCAGTCAAAAATACCCAACATTACAATTGAACGGGTTAAACGCGGCACTCAATTTATTGATTCCTCTCTAGAAACCAAGCTCGAGACAGATGATATTATTCTGGTGATTGGTCGTAGAAGCAGTGTGGTTTCAATTGCTCAACATATCGGAACTGAGCTCGAGTCCTCTGAAGGCATGGAAATAGTCATGTCTACCACGGATATGATTCTCAGAAACTCCAAATACATTAATCGTACCCTAGGAGATGTGAGGGCCAACACCCCAGAATATCTAAAACATGGTATTTATGTACTTGGAATTAAAAGAAATAATGAATCAGTACCCATGGATGATAATACTGTTCTTCATAAAGGAGATGTCATTACTATCTATGGTACAAAAAATGATCTTGATCGGATGGTCAAAGAAGGCGGTCGAGCCATATCCCAAAGTATAAAAACAGATTGGGTCTTCCATGGCATAGGTTTGGCTGTTGGTCTGTTAATTGGCTTAATCGTCATTCGTATTAGCAATATGCCATTAACACTGGGCGCTGGCGGGGGAGCACTTTTATCAGGGTTATTCTTTGGCTGGCTGCATAGCCGCAATCAGGTACGTGGCAACATGCCTCTGGCTGCATCTCAACTCCTCAAAGATTTAGGTCTGGCCGGTTTCGTGGCAGCCGTAGGTCTGCAATCCGGCTTACAAGCCTTTCAGACGATTAAACAAAGTGGCCTATCCCTCTTTCTGATTGGCGTAGTGGTAACAGTCGTCCCACTCATTCTCTCCATGCTTTTTGCACGCTATGTCCTGCGTTATGACAACGTTGCAGTGATGGCCGGAGCATTATCAGGTGCCCGAAGTGCCAACCCCGCTTTTGGTGTTGTCTTGGACAAAGCCGGAAACTCGATTCCAACAGTTCCATTTGCCATTACTTATGCCTTAGCCAATGTGTTTTTAACCTTGCTTGGTCCACTCATTGTGGGCCTGGCTTAACGACATCCACAAATTTCAATTTTGTCTGATTCATCATAATTTTGGAGATTCCTCATGGGAAACACTGATTACTCTAAATACTCAAAACTCAGTCCATTTGAGCTTAAAGATGAACTGATTGCGCTGGCAACAAGCCGCACGGATCGCATGATGCTGAATGCAGGCCGCGGTAATCCGAATTTCCTTGCTACTGTTCCACGGCGCGCCTTTTTCCAACTCGGTTTATTTTCTGCCACTGAATCAGAATTTTCATTTTCATATATGCCTGAAGGTCTAGGCGGATTTCCACGTTCACAAGGATTACAATCACGTTTTGAGCAATTTATTTTAGGAAATCGTGATAAACCTGGCGTTGTTTTTCTAGGTAAAGCAATTTCATATGTACGTGACCAGCTGGGACTGGATCCAGATGCTTTTTTACTGGAAATGGTTGAAGGCATTCTAGGCTGTAATTATCCTGTTCCTGACCGAATGCTCAGAGTCAGTGAAAAAATTATTAAAGAATATGTCCTTCGTGAAATGGGTGTCCAGAGTATGCCTAAAGAAGGACTGGATCTTTTTGCAGTAGAGGGTGGTACTGCTGCAATGGCCTACATCTTTAATTCATTAAAAGAAAACAAGATAATTTCGAATGGTGACCGTATTGCCCTGGGAGCGCCTATTTTTACTCCCTATATTGAAATTCCTAAGCTAAATGACTATGAACTTGAAGAAGTCATGATCCAGGCTGATCCTGAGCTTAACTGGCAATATCCGGAATCTGAATTACGTAAATTAGAAGATCCATCCATTAAAGCATTTTTTCTGGTCAATCCAAGTAATCCACCTTCAGTGAAAATAAATGATGAAGGACTGGCCATCATCGCAGATATTGTCAAGAAACGTCCTGACCTGATTATTCTGACTGATGATGTGTATGGAACATTTGCCGATAATTTCACTTCATTATTTGCCATATGCCCTGATAACACCATTCTGGTCTATTCTTTCTCTAAATATTTTGGAGCTACAGGATGGCGTCTTGGCGTCATTGCACTCACCAAAAATAATATTCTGGATCAAAAAATTGCAGCACTGTCCGCCAAGGATAAAAAGGAACTTGCAGAACGTTATTCCTCACTGACCACCGATCCTTCAAGTATCAAATTTATCGATCGGATGGTTGCCGACAGTCGAAATGTAGCTTTGAATCATACTGCCGGATTATCCACACCCCAGCAGGTACAGATGGTCCTTTTTGCCTTGTTTAATATGATGGATTCGCGTCAAAGCTATAAAAAAGCTGTCCAATCAGTCGTACGTGAACGGGATGCGGCTCTGTATCGGCAACTCGGGGTAGAAGTTCCTCAAGATCCGAACAGTGTGGATTACTACACTCTTGTAAGTCTGGAGAATACCGCACGTACTTTATATGGAGATGACTTTGCAGACTGGATCATGAAAAACAAAAATCCGACTGAACTGTTGTTCCGGGTCGCGGATGAAACCGGTGTAGTGCTTCTGCCTGGTTCCGGCTTTGGTGTTCAACATCCTTCAGCCCGTGCATCCTTAGCAAACCTGAATGAATATCAATATGCTGCGATAGGTATGTCTTTAAGCAATCTGGCTGCTGAAGCTTATGAGGAATACAAAAAAGAAAGTAAAAAGAAAAAATAATATTCAAATGAAGGAACTGAAGCCATATCTGGGTTTATTCCCCTACCCTTGGCAGATTCCTTTTTTAATGAATAACTGATCATTCCTGTTAAGTACGAACAGTATGAATATCAATTAGCAAAGTAAATATTCCACCTCAGCCCTAAAAGATATCACTGATCTTTTAGGGCTTCATCATGATACTGGCTTTTCCTATTTTTCTATTTTTATAGACTGAGCAGGCCAAATCTGTTTACTTTCTTGTTTTTCTCTAAAAAAGACTTCGTTTCCAATTCATTCCAATATTGTCATGGTAGTAAACCCGTACCTTTCAATGCTCTTTTTTAGCCGCAACCTTCTTGATCAATTTATAACATGAATTATTTTTTCATTATGGTGTAAAATTTGGCGCTAAATGCAAATTGCGTACTCTGGCTAAATATAGATTTTTCGCAGATTGCACCACCATGATTAAAGGCATGATTTTTTAATGACTCTCACCCACCCCATTGAAACTGCTCAATCTCCACGAATCAGTGTCGCACCTATGATGGACTGGACGACCAAGGACTATCGTTTCTTTGCCCGTCTGTTTAACCCGAATATCATTATGTACACTGAAATGGTGACAACGGGTGCCATCATTCATGGTGATGCCAAACGATACCTGGATTTCAATCAGGAAGAACATCCGATTGTTTTACAGCTAGGTGGCTCAAATCCACAAGACTTGGCAACCTGCAGCAAAATGGCCCGGGATTGGGGTTATAACGAAATTAATTTAAATGTAGGTTGCCCGAGCGATCGGGTGCAGAATAATAAAATTGGTGCCTGTCTAATGGCAGAACCTGATCTAGTGGCAGAATGTATTGATGCCATGCGTCATGCAGTGGATATTCCAGTAACGGTAAAACACCGGATCGGGATTGATGACATGCAATCTTATGAAGAGATGCTACATTTTGTCGATACTGTGGCCAAAACCGGCTGCAACAATTTTATCGTGCATGCGCGTATTGCCTTGTTAAAGGGTCTATCGCCCAAAGAAAATCGTGATGTGCCGCCACTGCGCTATGAAGATGTCTACCGTTTAAAACAGGATCGTCCTGATCTGCTTATCGAGATCAACGGCGGAATTAAAACCTATGCCGAGACGCAGGAACACCTCAAACATGTTGATGGCGTGATGATTGGCCGTGAAGCTTATCACAATCCTTATTTGCTGGCAGAACTGGGACAATTGTGGAATCTGGATGCACCAGACCGTTTTGACATTATGCAGCAGATGTTGCCTTATATTGCCCAGCGTATGGCAGAAGGCGCACCTTTATCCATTATTACCCGTCATATTCTGGGCCTGTTCCAGAATTTGCCAGGCGCACGCAAATGGCGTCAAGCGCTAAGCGGTGGGAATGCAAAAACCTTGAAAGATGTAGAAACTGCCCTGTTTAATATTCAGGAAGCGATGCAGCGTACTGAAGATTACGTACGTGAACATCAGCAGATTGAATCTTAAAAAACAAAAAGCACCGGTTATCGGTGCTTTTTTATAAAGATGACGCATTGATCAGTGCGTATACGCCGTAATATTACCGACGGGGATCGGCTCCTCATCATAAGAGGCTGCCTGTACCACAGGCTCTATTGCTGGACGTATATTTGAGCTTAGTTCAACTCTTACCGGTTCTTCTACAGATTCCAGATCGTCTAGAGATGCAGACAGTTGCTCCAGTTCACGATCTAACTGCTGGCGATATTTTTCAATTTCGATTTCATCAATGAAGGCAAAAGCATCATCTTCAATGGACCAGCTATAGCCGCCATTAACCTTGATAATTTTGACATTAACGGGATATTCATGCCCCTGATAGTTCAGTTGTGAAACTGCCTCAAACTCATTGCCTTGGCGATGGACAATTTTTACATTCAGCACAGTGAGACGATAATGCTGATAGTCAGGATTAGCATTAAATTCCCGCTGTATCTGTTCCTGAATATTTCTGGCCAGCTCATCAATTGATACAAAGTAACTGCATCCGGCCAGGCAGGCGATCATCCATAACATCATGATTTTTTTCATATCGCCCCCTCCTTGTTGTTTCCAACCACATTCTATCTGTGTCACATTTTTTATCTTTGGTTTATTCTGTGATCTATTTTATACTTTTTCCCATAAAACAATATATAAATCCTTGGTCTATAAAGTCAGCCTATTTTGAAGCCAATTTGGTGATATTTAACTAAATAGTAGGCATAATCTAAAAAAGCCCTGATCATCTCAGGGCTTTTTTAATTTTCTCATATTGATTCAGTCTAGAAATCGTCTTCTGCCAAGGGATCGTGATGCAGGGCATCATGAATCGCTTCAACCAGCTGCTGGGCAATTTCCTGCTTGGAGGCTTTTTCCAGATCACGTTTTTCCAGCTGGTAATGCTCGGCAAAAAATACCGTCATGGCATTTTCATCTGAAGCAAAACCGATATCGGCACGTGAAACGTCATTGCAGGCAATCATATCCAGCTTTTTAGCCACCAGCTTTCCGGCAGCATATTCTTCAATATTGCGGGTTTCTGCAGCAAAACCGACCATAAACGGACGTTTTTCCTGTTGGGCTATAGTGGCAACAATATCCGGATTTTTGACCAGCGCCACATTCAGCTCATCCCCAGCTTTCTTAATTTTATGTTCGGCTACCTGTGCCACACGATAATCGGCTACCGCAGCGGTCGCAATAAAAATGTCACAGCCCTGCTCCAGCATATGCATACTTTCATTTAGCATTTGCACGGCAGAAGAGACATTTTTACGTTTTACGCCATTCGGCGTATCCAGACTGACCGGTCCTGCAATCAGGGTCACATTGGCTCCTGCCGCATAACAGGCTGCAGCCAGTGCAAAGCCCATTTTCCCGGTACTGTGATTGGAAATATAACGCACTGGATCAATTGCTTCTCGAGTTGGACCCGCAGTAATCGTGACTTGTTTACCCGCAAGCAAGCCAAATTTTTCCGCAATCGCACGTTGGGCTTTATGAAAATATTCAGTCACCTGATGCGCTAAATCTTCCGGCTCAGGCATCCGGCCCAAACCTACATCCCCACAGGCCTGTGAACCAGCATCCGGCATGATCACATGCACACCATCTTCGATCAGTGTCGCAAGATTGCGCTGTGTTGCTTTCGCCGCCCACATTTGCTGGTTCATGGCAGGTGTCACCCAGACGGGTGCTTTCGTCGCCAGATATAAAGTACTGAGCAGATCATCCGCCAGGCCTGCGGCAAATTTTGCCAGGGTATCACAACTGGCTGGCGCTACCAGCAACAGGTCAGCCCAACGCGCCAGCTCGATATGCCCCATTCCGGCTTCTGCTTCAGGATCCAGTAATTCGGTATGCACGGGATTGCCCGATAAGGCCTGAAAGGTCAAAGGTGTAATAAAAGCCTGTGCACCGTGGGTCATTACCACTCGCACATCAAAGCCGGCATCTTTCAAACGGCGGACCAAAATCGCACTTTTATAGGCGGCAATACCGCCAGTGACGGCCAGAATGATATTTTTATGAGGAATTACACTTAGATCAAAGCTCACAAACAGATTACCTTGCTGTTGCAGTGAGGCTCACAATAGCATTAAATAATCGCATTCCCAAGAGATCGGCTTGCGGGAAAACTGATAATTCATAATAAAAAAGTATAATCATCATGCAATTTTCTATTAAAAACTGGCCGGAGCAAGAGCGGCCGCGGGAACGTTTGATTCAATATGGGGCTGAGAGTCTATCCGATGCCGAGCTACTGGCCATATTTCTACGTTCAGGTTCACAGCAACATTCGGCAGTTGATCTGGCGCGTTTGCTGATTCAGCATTTTGGTCATTTGACTGCTCTACTCGATGCCCCTTTACAGGAAGTCAGTCAGTTTCATGGCATGGGCATCAGCAAATACACGCAGCTGATGGCTGTCAAGGAACTTGGACGACGTTATATTGCCGAACACCTCAAGCAGGATGCACTGGAACTTACCAATTCCAAGCGCTTGAGAGACTATTTACGCTTTGAACTGCTCGGTGAAACACAGGAAGTATTCGCTGTGCTGTGTCTGGATGCCAGTTTAAGAAAAATTGCATTTAAAAAACTGTTTTATGGTTCAATCAATGCATGTGATATTTCCATTAATCAGTTATTGCGTTATGCCATTAGCCAGCAGGCGACCTCAATTGTCATTGCGCATAATCATCCGCTAGGCCGGCCCTCTCCTTCCAAGGCTGACCTGACATTGACCCGGCAGATTCAGCAGGCCTGCCAACTGGTAGATATCCATCTGATTGACCATTGTATTATCGCCTTGGAAGGCAGTTTTTCCTTTGCGGAACAGCAACTCATCAAACCAGAAGTACAGTATTGAATAGCACTTGACAAAGCAGGCACAACTCAACAAGATCATGGAAAAATTGTGATGATTCTAATAAATGATCGTACGTGACCAGCCGAGTGTTTTTAAACTGCTGTTTTCCTGGCGAGGGACGATTTTGCCTAAAGTTTTGCCACCTTTGGGCGTGGTCATGCTGATTTCGGCCATCATCGGTGGCTTGTCACATATTGGCTATTTTCATTTTCCAGAATTACCTCTGGTCGGCTTTACCCTGATTGGGGTAGTACTGTCGATTTTTCTCGGATTTAAAAACTCAGCCTGTTATGACCGCTGGTGGGAAGCGCGTAAACTTTGGGGCATTTTGATTGCTAATTCACGCCACTTTGACCGTGATTGCCGGATGCTGTCTCAAGGTCGCCGGGAACGTGTGATTCAGCATGTGATTGTCTTTGCCAATGTACTCCGTGATCGCCTTCGCCATCAGACAGCCAATCCGACTGAGCTGGTAGAAACCAGTGGCATGAGCCAACAGGCTGTGACCCAACTCTATCAGCAGGCAAATGCAGCGCAATATACTTTAAGTCTGATTCAGTGGGAGTTGATGCAGGCTCTTAAAGAAGGTGAAATTTCCGATATCATCTATATGCAGATGAATAATCATGTAGCAGAACTGAGTATTGTCCAAACTGGTTGTGACCGGATTGCGACGACGCCTTTGCCTTTTGCCTATTCGGTCTTGCTCAACCGCACCGTGTATTTTTTCTGTTTTATTTTGCCTTTTAGTCTGGGTTCAACGCTCGGTCTGTTTACGCCTTTTCTGGTCGGCATTTTGGCTTATACCTTTTTAGGATTAGATGCTCTAAGTTCGGAAATTGAAGAGCCTTTTGGTACCCAGAGCAATGACTTGCCACTGGACTCGATGGTACGTACCATTGAAATTGAACTGTTAGGAACTTTGGGCAAACCAACACCTCCACCAATTCAGGCCAAAGATCATAATTTGCTTTAAAAGATTAGCCTCACTCATCCTTTGCTATCAATGATAGCTAACTCTCCTTACAAATAAAGAAGATCAAAATAAAGAAATCCCTAGGTAAAACTCTCCCAAATCCCGATCTGACCCGGTTTCAGGCTCGGGACATTACCCAGTTTAATCCAAGGCATATGGTCGCCATGAAAATCGCTACCAATCGAAACTTTCAGACCATGTTCTGCAATCATTCGATCCACCATCTGCCGGGTGGAACTTGGCTCAATCGCCGGTGGCAGTTCCACCGCATCTCCACCAAACTTGGCAAAGATCTCGATCAGATAACGGATATTGGTCGCAGATAAATCATATTTGGTCGGATGTGCCAGTACTGCAAAACCGCCACTTGCATGAATCACCTGAATCGTTTCTTCAAGCCCTAGACCATCAAATTTGACATAGGCCTTTTTGCCTTCCTTGATATATTTATCAAAGGCCTGTTGCGGCCGGGTCACAATACCCTTTTCTACCAGTGTTTTGGCAATATGCGTTCGTGTCACCCGATCAGGGATATTCTCCACTTTGGTCAGTACATCAGCATAAATATCCTCCCCAATTAAAGGAAGCAGCAGATCACAGATTTGCTTAGAACGTTCAGCCCGGATTTTCTTTTGCTGATTGAGGGCTTTTTGTAACGGCTCAGGCTTCTGGATATTAAGTGCCACAATATGCACACCATAGTTTTTTTTGGTCGCAGGCCGCGACCACTGGCTGGATATCTCTACGCCGGAGATAATCTTAATCTCATGATTTTTGGCAGCTTCCTCCGCCAATACCAAACCGTCCATGGTGTCATGATCGGTCAGTGCCAAAGTATGGATGAGTTTTTCCACAGCCGCTTCGACCAGTTGCTGAGGACTGAAAGTTCCATCAGAAATATTACTATGTGTATGTAAATCTACGCCGTGCATCTCTATACTATGACATTTATTTGATCAGATTTAGATACTCTAACATGAAAGCACTTTTAGACTTTGTGCCACTCATTATTTTCTTTTATTTATATAAAACTGTAGATCCAAAAGACACTGACCATCAATTGCTGCAATTGATCGGTTCTGCGGGGGGTGTCGACAATAATAATATTCTTGTTGCAACCACAGGTCTGATTATTTCCATGCTGGTCGTCTATGGTGCGTTATTTGTCATGCAAAAATTCCGTCTGGACAAGCAGCAATGGATTGTCTTGTTTATGACCGTGATTTTTGGTGGCATTACCCTGATGCTCAGCGATGATTTCTATATCCGTTTAAAAGCGGTATTACTGAATCTGGTCTTTGCCGGTGCCTTTTTATTGTCCCCCTGGTTTAGCAAGGATAAAAAGCCATTGATTCAGCGTCTGTTTGGTCCGGTATTCAACCTAAGCGAAAAAGGCTGGGTTAAATTGAACTATGCATGGGTGGCAATGTTTGTGCTGATGTCATTTCTGCATACCTTTTTCGCCTATTTGTGGATGGATGGAAAATATTGGGGCGAATTTACCGCATTCGGTGACATGATCGTGATGTTTTCCTTTATCATTATTCAGTTTATTGTATTGCGCAAATACTTTAAGACTGCTGAATAAGTCCAACTACAAACGATTGAGAGTCATCATGCCATTATTCGTCGTTAGCTGTACCGATCGGGAAGGTACAGTGGAAAAACGCCTCGCGATTCGCCCACAACATCTTGCTCGTCTGGAACATTTAAATGCTGAAGATCGCCTGATTGTTGCAGGTGCCATGCCTAAAGATCCGGCCAATCCAAAAGCCGGTTTTTACGGCAGTACCATTATTGTCGATTTTGACAGTCGTGAAGCACTGGATTCATGGTTACAGGATGAGCCATTTTTAAAAGAAGGTGTGTACGAACATATCGATGTCAAACCATTTAATAAAGCATTTCCTCAAGGATAAGGTCCATGCGTGTTGTTACTGCCAGTATCATTGGCCTATGTTTCATGATTTCTCCAGTATGGGCAGTCGAAGTTACGCCTGCTCCTGTGGCTCCGGAAAATCAGACAGCACCATCTCGAGCGACAGCAGCGACTGCACCAAACCAGTCGCCGCCAAAACCTGCCATTATTCCTGCAGTAGCAACTTCTGCCCAGCCGGTGCCACCTGCTGAAAATAAACCGTTAACCGCAGAAGAAATCGCCAAGCTAAAAGCCCAGCAAGATGCCAAGGTAAAAGCCTTGGTCAAAGATCAGGCCACCCGTTTAGAGCAACTGGAAAAAGCCAATCTGGACGCACTATCGCAAAACCAGGAATTACAGCTCAAGAATGATAACTTGGGCGTTCAGGTACAGGTACTACAAAGTGAACGTAGTGCCCAGATGTTCCTCTACGGCGCAGCAACATTGGCAGTAGGTGTACTGCTAGGCTTCCTGATAGCGAGCTATGTTTATACCAAACGCCGCCGTCAGTGGTAAGCTATAGTTCTTCCCGATATCTTTAAGGTTGTAACCGTTTTGTCGCACGCAATTCAAACTGCCGATCTGGACTGGCAATTGGTGGATGGCATTGATGTGCCTGTATCCAAGCAATTTGGTGATGTGTATTTTTCCAAAGACAATGGCCTGCTGGAAACCCGGCATGTCTTTTTAAATGGCAATGATCTCACGACGCGTCTGGCAGATTTAAAACCTTTTGAATATTTCTGTGTCGGTGAAACGGGTTTTGGTACAGGGCTGAATATTCTGGCGCTGTGGCAACTCTGGC
Source organism: Acinetobacter sp. 226 (assembly GCF_048147925.1). Lineage (NCBI taxonomy): Bacteria > Pseudomonadati > Pseudomonadota > Gammaproteobacteria > Moraxellales > Moraxellaceae > Acinetobacter > Acinetobacter sp. 226. The sequence goes on from NZ_JAYWYX010000020.1 coordinate 59,834, forward strand.
AACAGGTGCGTCCGGACAATCCGAGTCATCTGCATGCGATTTCAGTGGAAAAATTTCCGCTCTCTAAAGCAGATCTGATCCGTGCCCTGAATGCCTGGCCTGAGTTAAAACCTTTGGCTGATCAGCTGATTTTCCAATATCCAATGCCAATTGCTGGCTGTCATCGACTCAGTTTTCCTGAAGAACGTTTCAGTCTGGATCTATGGCTAGGCGATGCCCACGATATCTTCCCGGTCATTGAAAAAACTGCAGCGGTGAATGCCTGGTTTCTGGATGGCTTTGCGCCTTCCTGCAATCCGGATATGTGGGAAGAAAATGTCTTAAACCATATTGTGCGCTTGTCGGAAACTGGAACGACATTTGCCTCTTTTAGTGTCGCGGGTGTCTTAAAACGTGGCTTAAAAAATCACGGGATTTCAATTTCCCGTCCACGTGGGTTTGGCCATAAACGTGAAATGTTGAAAGCAATCTGGAATCCGGCTGAGGAAAGTAACCCATCTCCAGCTCAGGAAAGTACGCAAAAAAAAACTGGGTCAGCTTTAGAGATAAACGCCAGGCCTCGCCAGATCGCTGTGATTGGCGCAGGAATCGCAGGTTTAAGTGCAGCATGGGCATTCGCTCAACGTGGTCATCAAGTCACTATTTACGACCGGTCGGCGCCCCTCTCTGGAGGTTCTGGCAATCCACTGGCCTTGCTCAATCCCAAACTCTGTCCGGTTGAGCAAAGTGCTGAACATTTGATGACCTTGTCTTGGCAACATGCCTTAAATCATTATCGGAAATTTAAGGCTTTCCGCCCGATTCAGGTCAATCAACTCGCCTTAAAAAATCCTGAACAGCTTCTAGGATTGGCAGACGAATATCCCGAAGGAATTCTGGCTGCACAAACAGTAAAAGATCAGGAGATGCAAACTGTATTTCCAAGTTTAAAACTGTTAGCAGCTGGCGCGGTTTCGCCGCATCAGTTACGTGATGAAATTTTGCAGCATCCTCATATTCAATATCAACAGGCCCAAATTAGCCATATTGAAGCTGCTACAAAACCTCAGCTATTTGCAGATGAACAGGATCTAGGTGGATTCGATCACGTCATTGTCTGTACTGCACGAGAAACCCAGCAGTTTTTTGCAGATTATCCTCCCCTGAAACCGATTCGCGGACAGGTCAGCTGGGTGAATAATCAAACCCAGCCTTTAAGTCAAAATACTGCCTATAGCTATGGCGGCTACTGTATGCAACTCAATGCCGAACAACTCATTCTCGGGGCTTCGTTTTATCCCGGCCGGGATGATGCAGAAGTCTTAATAGAAGATCATGTGCATAATTATGAACTTATCCACAGTGTCTTTCCTGAATATGCACAGTTATTACCATCTACCGAAACCTGGCAAGGTCGAGCGGCAGTACGCGCACAGAGTCAGGATTATTTTCCTTTACTCGGAAAAATGAAGGCAGATGAAGAGATTTACAGTTTTGCTGGTCTCGGCTCTAAAGGCTTTCTGTTTGCGCCATTGTGTAGTGAAATTCTGGCTGCCCAAATTTTGGGAGAAGCCTGCCCAGTACCTTCGAACTTGGTAAAGAAACTCGACGTGACACGTTTTCAAAAGAAGGTAAAAGCCAAGAAGCCTTATTTTAAGCCTCAAGATTAAAGAATTCCTCCCTTTAATAAAGGGTGAGGAATACTGTTCCGCAAGGGAGGGATTTTTAGAAAGAGTGTTAATCCTCCTTTAAAGAAGGACGATTTTGAAGAAATCTAGACAACAAAAAAGCGCCTGACGGCGCTTTTTTTCACAAGGTCAATTATGCACCTTGTTCCAGTGGCATACCTGCATCACGAGCAGCACGAGTACCACCCATCAGAATGACATATTCACGTGTGCTGTCAAAACCCTCTAACTTTTCAGCTGCACGTGGAGCTTTACTCCCACCACCACATAAAATGTAAATCGGTTGATCCGCTGACACCTGAGTCAGGCTATTTGCTGAAAGATCGTTAATGGGCTGATTGACCGCCCCTTTCACGTGTGCTTCAGCATAAGCACTTGCATCTCGTACATCCCAGATTACAGCATTTTCTGGGAACTCAAATGTTGTAATTTCTTGTTTACGGATCATTGTGCACTCCTTTGATGTAAACAACACTTGGCAAATGAAGAAAACATCCCTAGCATCTCAGATATTCTTTCCCTTTGTAAAGGTCTAAACTATGCCTTCTTTCGATATTGTTTCTGAATTAGAAATTTTTGAAGTAAATCATGCAGTTCAAAATACCCAAAAAGAGATTGCAACCCGCTTTGATTTTCGTGGTCAGGACGTTTCTATTGAACTGAATGAAAAAAACAAGGAAATCAAAATCAGTACAGAAAGCGATTTTCAGTGTGAACAGGTATATAACATGTTGGAAAACCATTTCTTCAAGCGTAAGATCGACATTCAGGCACTTGATCCACAAAAAATGACCGCTTCAGGCAAAAATGTAGTTCAAGTGATCAAGCTTAAAGATGGCCTTGACTCAGATACGGCGAAAAAAATTAATAAGGCCATTAAAGAAAGCGGCATTAAAGTGCAATCTTCAATTCAGGGTGACAAGATTCGTGTGACTGATAAAAAACGCGATACCTTGCAACAAGTCATGGCATTCCTGAAAGAACAACAATTCGGTCTGCCTTTACAGTTCAACAACTTTAAAGACTAAGATATCTCAACGTCTGAAGATGGAATTATGACAAAGAGCAACCGACTGACCAGACTGGTCAAAGCGACATCAAGATTACCGCAAGGTATGCGTACTGCTTTATTGAGTAAGACTTTTGGCCGAGTAGTTCCGATGGTTGGCTCTGCCAAGATTCGCTATCAGGAAATCAGTGCTTCCAAAGTCGTGGTAAGTATGGCCAATCATAAGGTCATGCAGAACCATATCGGTCAGATTCATGCCTGTGCGATGGCACTGCTGGCAGAAACAGCAACTGGCTTTGTGACTGCGATGAATGTACCTGACAGTGCAGTGGTTTTGATTAAAAGCCTAAAAGTGGACTTTAAGCGCCCAACCAAAGGTGGCATGACTGCAGTAGCTACCTTAACTCCTGAACAGCAGCAATTGATGCAAAGTTCAGAAAAAGGTGAAACGCTAGTACAAGTTATTGTAACTGATGAATCTGGTGAAGCACCGATTCAATGTGAAATGCTCTGGGCTTGGATTGCCAAGAACCAGTTGAAGCCAGGCTAATTTCAATACAGACAAAAAAATCCCAGATTATTGATCTGGGATTTTTTTATTTAATGAATTATGAGTTCTGCTGAGATTCTGCAAATTTCTGTTTTGCTTCATCTGGAATTGGACGTTTATTGCCTTTGACATCTACTGCCACAAAGGTAAATACCCCTTCAGTCACGCGTACAGGCGGACGTGAGTCGTCATGGCTATCCCATACTTCAATTTCCATCTGGATGGAGGTATTGCCGACCTTTAGAATTTTGGTATAGCAGCTAATCACATCACCGACTTTCACCGGAACCAGGAAGGTCATCTGGTTAATCGAAATTGTCGCACAGCGTCCTTTACTAAAGCGCTCTGCATGAATTGCTCCCGCCAAGTCCATTTGTGAAACAATCCAGCCACCAAATACATCTCCACTCCAGTTGGTATCCGCAGGCATCGCAATGGTCTGCAGGGAAAGAATTCCCTCTGGTTTATTATGAGAATCTGACACTTGAACTCCAGGCTTGTGAATTAGGATGGGGCATTTAACTGCTGATCAAGCCACTTTTGCAGCTCGCTTGAGCGTAATGCACCGCTTATTCTAGCAATTTCATTACTTTTATTCATTAAAACCAGCGTCGGAATACTGCGTACATTAAATGCTGCACTTAGCCGTGGATTTGCTTCTGTATCAATTTTGGCAAAAACCACATTGGGATAGAGTTTGGCAACATTGGCAAAGTGCGGTGCCATCATTTTACATGGCCCACACCAGTCCGCCCATAGGTCGATCAGGATCGGTAAATCACTATGCGTGACAAACTGGCTGAAATTCTGCTCATTCAATTCAATCGGTGCCAATGGAACCAATGCTTGATGGCATTGACCACAAGCTGGATCGGCCGTTAATTTTTCTTCAGACACACGATTTTTAGCCTGGCAATTCGGGCATACAATAATCATCTAGCGCACTCCAATATGTTGATGTAAGAATTCTAATTGGGTCGAAACTGCTTTTTCAAACCATTCGCCATGATAAATATCAAAATGTCGCATATTCCACTCATGATATTGCACAAATGGCGCAATATTGGTTGCAGTTTCCCGACTGGATTCAATGGGAATCAGACTATCCAGTTTTGCTGCAATGAACAGAACTGGAATCGTGATTTTACGTACTTCCAGAATGGGACGATAACGCATCAGTTTAAAGAATGCGCGTGCAGGAATATGACCACTCCAGTAATAATCCGGGTTCACGATGGACATATATCCCTGATAACTGTCTTGGGTTGGCATAAAACAGAGTTCATGAGGGTCTACTACGGGTAAGGTTTTCGGTCCCATACCAACCTTGGCGCCCATGTAGTCTTGGCTGGAAATTTTCAGGGCTTTAGGCAATTGCTGCAAAGGATAAAGTTTGGCACTTTCTGCCCCATCCACAAACGGTACCTGCGCCATTACTGCCTGAATATTCGACAGCTCTGCTGCAAGTGTCAGTACATGACCGCCACTTAACGCCGTTCCCCAAAGTACAATTCTTTTGCTGTCAATCGACTTACGTGCCTCTAAATGGCTGATCATAGTCCGCCAGTCTTCAAGCTGAGCACTAATGGATACCAGTTCACGTGGACGTCCTGTACTCCCGCCCCAATAGCGATAATCAAACAGCACCACAGCATAGCCAGCACTGGCAAAGCGCTGTGCATACTGGACCAGTTTAAAATGACGTAAAGCTGCCAGACCGTGGGCCATCAGGATCACAGCCGGTTTATCGACCTGTTGAGGATGATAAAAATCCGCAGCAATCACTTCCTGACCGCTTTTAACATACAGTGGTTCGACTGTATAGGCGTACATATGCGCTCCATTGCATTATTTTATAATTGTAATCGTATTTATAAATTTTTCAGAACTAAGCCGTCATGTTTTCAGCTTAATGCTATCATAAAGCATATCTAGATAAATGACATAATGGAGTGACATCATGAGCGAAAATGTAGGCTTTACTGGCCAAATTGGTCCTGAACATATCTCTCAAATAGTTGAAAAAGGTTTTAAATCGATTATCAACAACCGCCCAGATATGGAAGGTGGTTCTGAGCAGCCAACCAGTGCACAAATCGAAGAGGCTGCACGTGCAGCAGGTCTGGATTATGTATTTCAGCCGGTGGTTGCCGGTCAGATTACCGAGCTTGATGTCCGCACTTTTGCCAATCATTATAATGAATTACCAAAACCTATCTTGATGTTTTGCCGTACCGGAAACCGCTCAAATAATTTATATCAACTGGCAAAACAGATGGACTTGCTGGATGACTAAGTTATTTTGGAACGGTGTAGTACTCGCAATCTGTTTTAGCTGTACTTCACCTGTTTTTGCTGCGCAGAATTTGAGTCGCGCTCTGACCGCTACGGTGAGTGTTAGCGGTCAAATGACCTTGGATAAATTTGAGCAATTGATTCAGCAGGGTTTTAAATCCGTGATTGTAAACCGCCCTGATCAGGAGTCTGGCAATGCCGTCACGGTAAGTCAATTACGCTCGATTGCAGAAAAGTCTCAAGTCAGTGTGATTTATCAACCAGTAATAAGTGGTCATATTTCTCAGGCCAATATTGAGGAATTTGCCCGATATTACAATGAGCTGCCAAAGCCTATTTTAATGGTCTGCCGTAGTGGTACACGTTCAGCATCTTTGTTTAACCAAGCTAAATCTCAAGGATTGATTCATGAATAAATTATTGATTATTGTATGTTGTAGTTTGGCTTTTGCAGGTTGTAGCTCGATGAATTTGAAGCCGACTGTGGGTGTGAATGTGGGAACTTCGATTTAATTTTTTAAATTTCAGTCCTCATAAAAAAAACAGCGCCGAAGCGCTGTTTTTAAAATTAACGGATTACATATTCTTGTTTAGTAACTTGTCCTGTTGGAGCGGTTACAGTTAAAATCAAGCTATCCCCCGAGTCGCATTCTTTTAGTCGAAAATTATAATTTACTTGTGAGCTAGTTTTAAAGCTGGTGGGCGTTAAAAGATTAAAAACAGAGGCTACTGGACTACTTCCAGTCCACAACTCTGTACTGCATGATTTTTCATTTGTTTTAGTATTATCTTCAGCTTCTAATGCTACAGTTGTACCCGTTGGCATTGGTACTGATTGTGCACTATTACCAAATAATTTAAATGTTAAGCTAGATTTATTTGTAATTTGTTCATCCGTGATTGTAGGAACATCGTGACTAAATGCAAATACTAATTGTTCACGAATCACAGCTTCTAGAGCCGCATCACATGTACCAGCAATGTTGGGGTGTTTAAATGTACTTGGAACACAAGTAGTACCAATAGCCCCACGTTTATACAAAAACTCCCCTAAAGCTGCTTCAAAGATAGTATTTTCATTATCATCTCTGAAGAAATCACCGATATTATTGGTTAATTCATCAATTCCAGCAGTATAAAGATTATCTGAATTCTTATCGACATATGTTTTATCGCCTTCAACATAAGCTAACACAGTTACACGATTATCTGCCGGACGTGGATTTTGTGTTTGGAGAACCACACTACATTCACCTTCTATAGTTGAACAATTTGGAGTAATACTCCCTCCTTCTGTAACAAAGCTGACCACCGTACCATCAGGCACTTTGTTACCAACTCGGTCACGAAGTCTTGCTATAATGGTTGCTTTATCACCATCTACATCCCACTGTAATGCATTTTTACTTACAGATAGACTTAAACCATTTTGTGTAACACGGCCTGTAGCAATTGATACATCTTTAGATAATGCTGTTACCTGTGTATCATCAAGCAAAGTCGCCTTAATTTCTACTGGTCCTGGAATACTTCCAGGGAAAATATCAACGACCACTTTTCCTTGTTCATCAGACTTAATTATTTTAGTAGTTCTATTATTTAATGAAACAAAAGAAAGATCATTCGGTCCATAAACTAATTCTACTGAAACATCCTGATTTCTAGCAGGAACATTATTTGAATAAACTATGAATTCAACTTTACCAGATGAACTTGATCCGCTGTTAATTGTGCCTAGTTTTACAGTGCCCGAAGAATATGAGATTGAGTTAGCTTTAATTGAATTAATATTAACGTTTATAGATGAAGTAACAGCACCATTGTTAGCAGACAGTGTTATTTTTTGCGTTCCAGTACATAATTGACCACCTTCTGAAATTGCAATATATGTTGTTTCTACTAAACCTTGATTAGAGTTAACTTGATTCGAACTAAATGTTCCACATTCAGCTGTAACATTAACTTTAATATTATTCAATAATTTGTCAGTTTCTTTATCCACTGTTTTCGCGTGCAACTTAACTGATGCCCCTGCATCAATTGTAGAGCTTTCCAATGTTAAATCTGAAAATTTAGTTTGTACTTGACCAATTATGAAATTGGTTATAGCTGATTGTGCTGAATTTCCATCTATCTCTACACTTGCGGAAATTTTATAAGCACCTGTAGCTAGATCATCCGTTGGTTTTAGGGCAATAGTTGCTGTTCCATTCACATCTGTTAACACAGCCCCATTAGTGCTACTAAAAGAGATATTTTCGCTGGTAAAAGTTACTAAGGCTCCACTAATCGGCTTTTGGTTCTGATCTGTTACTAGAACACGAGCTGTCGCTCCTGTAGTTGTTACTGTATTTGTAACTACACTATTCTGATCAAATATTTCTACTTTAGAAATATTTACTTTGGAAATCTCTGGCGTTTCAATACCATTTTGTGAACCGCCTGTATTACCAGAACTAGAACCACCGTTATTATAATAACCATCACTTCCACCGCCCCCACAGCCTGCCAATATTAGTGCCAAAGTAAGAGCAGATAATTTAATACCTAATTGTTTACTAATCATTTTAACCCCCAAAATCCTCTATCTCTAGAGTTTTTATCAATGCTTTATTTATTATGCGATATGTAATCATAGTTAAGCTTTTATGTAAATAAAGGTAAGCTAAATGTTTTGTATGCTAGCTTATATAAAATAATTCTCATAAGAGTAATCAATGCACGATCTCATCATCATTGGTGCCGGAACTGCAGGCATCAGCGCTTATAACGAAGCCATTAAATACACCAAAAATATTTTAATTATCAATGATGGCCCGTGGGATACGACCTGCGCCCGTGTAGGCTGTATGCCAAGTAAACTGCTGATCTCATCTGCAAATCGTATGCACGATATTCAATCTGCGAAAGATCTCGGTTTACTTCAGGATGTTACGGTTAATACTTCAAGCGTCATGCAACGTCTACAACACTTAAGAGAACGTTTTATTCGAGCAACCTTGAAAGGCATAGACCAATGGGATAATTCACATAAAATTTCTGGTCATGCGAAGTTTATTGATTCTCATACAGTTGAAGTTAATGGACAGTCTTATCAAGCTAAATGTTTTATTATTGCAGTGGGTTCACGACCGCATATCGATAAAGCATTAAAGGAAGAATTAGGAAATAAATATTTAAGTTCTGACGAAATTTTTGAACTTTCTCAGTTACCCAAGTCTTTAGCAGTGATCGGGAGTGGCGTGATTGCCACTGAATTGGCTCAGGCTATGCAACGACTGGGGGTAAAAACCACGATGTTTGCGCGTAGTCAGAAAGTCGGTGCTCTAAGCAGCCCTACTTTACAGTCATTAGCCCAAAAAGAACTCAGTGAAGAAATCAATATCAAGTTTAAAATCTTACCAGACCAAGTTAAAAAACAGACGAATCACATTAAAATTGATTTTACCGAAAATAATCAAGTTCAAAGTATTGAGGTTGACTATGTTCTGGGTGCTACAGGGCGTCAGAGCAATCTGGATCGCTTGAGCTTAGACCAGTTAGACCCTAGCTTTACTGATATAAAGAAAATGCCTATCAATAAAAAAACCAAACAACTCGCAGATATGCCAATATTTATAGTGGGTGATGCCGCCCCTGATGCCCCCATTCAACACGAGGCTGCTCATGCCGGTAAAGAGGTGGTTCATAACTGTTTAAATTATCCTGAAGTCAAACCGATTCCAGCACTCACCCCATTGGCAATCATATTTTCTCATCCGGAAATGGCTATTGTCGGGCAAAGTTTTAAACAGTTAGAACAACAAAATATTGAGTTTATTCGAGGATTTGCCTCCTATGAAAATCAAGGCCGTGCACTGGTACTTGCTGAAAATAAGGGAGGAATTGAAGTTTATATTGATAAAAAATCAGGCAAATTATTAGGCGCAGAACTGTTCTGTTCTCAAGCTGAACATCTTGCCCATCTTCTTGCCTGGACCATAGATGCCGATCAGGATATTCATCAAATCCTTGCCAAACCTTTTTACCACCCGACGCTAGAGGAAGGGCTCAGATCTGCACTTAAACATGCTCGTCGTCAACTTCAGCAACCCTAAGAGATTGTTGGCACTCTTTTAGTACATTCACCAGACGGAGACTATGTGAAATTAGGCGTTCCAACCAGCGCTGAGCAGCCAACAACTCTAAGGTCTTAACTGCATTCAGCTGATAAGTAGAGGCATAACTATTTATTTTTTCTCGTAATTCAGCATGGTGCTGTTTGCTCCATTTTTTTAAGTTTTCCAGCTCTATATAGAGTTGTTGAAGATCATCAGATGAAGACAGGCCCAGCCGAATATTTCCCTCATTTTCTACTATCTGGATAAAGTCCAGGGCAATCTGATAGATTGCAGGTTGGGTGCGGATATTTAATGCATACTCTAGATTTTCCAGATCACTACGTAATACTTTTAAATAAACCATGATCCTCAACAAGCTAAATAGCCGGGCTTGATCTTGACTATTTTCGGGCACTATAATTTTTTCTAAATAATCCTGTAATTTATAGATTAATTCATCCTGCTGTTTTAACTCATTAGCCGAAACCATTTCGGCCGACTTGATGGCTTTAAGTATCCAGAAATACTGGGTTCCTATTGTTTTAAAAATTACTTTTTCTGCTGTATTAATGGCTACCGCAGGTACAGCTAAACTGGCATCATCCAAAGCTTGTAATAATGAATCTTCATGTGCAGGAATATATTTAACCAACAGCCGTTCAAAAGGCCCGATCAATGGCATAAAAAATAAGGCACCAAATAGACTAAAAGCAGTATGAAATGCAGCCACAATTACCACATTATCCCAGCTGGATAAAAAATGCTGCGGTTGATGAAACCATAAAAATAAAGGAACTAAAATACAAAATGCAAAAATTGCACTCACGACATTAAAACAGACATGCACAGCAGCAGTTCGTTTTGCATTCGCATTTGCACCAATAGATGCGAGCACTGCAGTTGCAACAGTTCCAACATTCTGCCCAATCACGAGCATTAAAGCCTGATCAAGCTGAATGGCCTGACTTGCCAATGCAGCAAGTGTCGCCGTAATCGCAGCACTGGAAGACTGTAAAATCACAGTCATGACCAAACCAAAAAGTACCAACAATAATTTGGAAGCAACGCTTTTGGTGGAGAAAACTGAAAGGTCAAGATGCTCTGCGACACCTGACATTGCGACCTGAAGCAAGTCAATTCCAAAGAAAATTAGTCCAAAGCCTGCAAGTGCCAGGCCGGTGAGTGCTGTACGTCCATGTGCTAATATTTTAAGTAAAGCACCTATGGCAATCAGAGGTAAAGCCACTTGCCCGATAGAAAACTTTAAACCCAGAAAAGCCACTATCCAGCCCGTACTGGTAGTTCCGATATTGGCGCCAATAATGACACCAATGGCTTGCGAAAAAGTAAGAACTCCCGCGCTGACAAAGCCAATAGTTGCTAAAGTAGTGGCTGTAGAAGATTGCACTATCAAGGTTAAAGCAATCCCTGAAATCATTGCTTTAAAAGGAGAACCTGTAAACCGCCCTAACCACTGTCTTAATGTTTCACCTGCAATATCTTTAAGACTATCGGTCATTAAAGTCATGCCAAGCAGGAATAAACCAATCCCGCCACACAGCTGTGCAAATACATCAAACACGCAGATTCCTAGGTTTTAAGCTTTAAACGATTAAAACACAATCAGGCTGGTTTAAAAATAGCAAATAACCTTGAGTAAATTCAGAATATTATTTTTACTATATTTAATTTTGCTATAAATTCCCCCCATAAAAAAACACCCCCGGCCTTTAGACCGGGGGTGTTTCGAATAATGAGCTGGCGATGACTTACTCTCACATGGGT